>JANXMO010000207.1 GCA_025354615.1 Burkholderiales bacterium
CTCGACTCCGAGATGACGGTGGTACGCAACGAGATGGAGCGCGGCGAAAACAGCCCCGACCGCATCCTGTACCAAAAAACGGTGTCGGCGATGTACCAGTGGCACAGCTACGGGCGTGACACGATTGGCGCGCGCGCCGACGTCGAAAACGTCGACATCCCGCGGCTGCGGGCGTTCTACCGGACGTATTACCAGCCAGACAATGCCACGTTGGTCGTCAGCGGCTCGTTTGATGCCGCCCAGGTGAAAGCCTGGATCTTCGATGCTTTCGGCAAAATTCCGCGGCCTGTACGGGTTCTGCCGCGGCTTTACACATTGGACGCCGCGCAGGACGGCGAACGCAGCGTCACCCTGCGCCGCGCAGGCGGCGTGCCCTTGGTGTTCTCGGCTTACCACGTACCGCCCGAAGCCAGCCCGGCATATGCGGCGTTTGAAATGTTGGCCCTGGTGATGGGCGACACGCCCTCTGGCCGGCTGCACAAGCAGTTGACCGAACACCAGCTCGCGGCGAGTACATTTGCCTGGGCACAAGGTCTGGCCGACCCGGGTTTCGCGATGTTCGGCGCCCAGCTGGCGCCCGAGCAGGACATCGAAGCGGCGCGCACCGCTTTGCTGCAAACGCTTGAAGCCACCGCCCGCGAGCCCGTTACGGATGAAGAGCTGCAGCGCGCGCGCACCAAATGGCTGAAAAGCTGGGAGCAGTCGTTTACCAACCCGGAGGCCATCGGCCTGGCGCTGGGCGATGCGGCCGGGCAGGGCGATTGGCGGCTGCTGTTTCTGACCCGCGACCGCGTTCGCGAGATTTCGCTGGCCGAGGTGCAGTCGGCTGCCGAGCACTACTTGATGGCGTCCAACCGAACGCTTGGTTTGTACTTGCCAACGGATGCACCGCAGCGCGCGCCCGCGCCGGCACGGGTCGATGTGGCCGATGCTTTGAAGTCATTCAAGCCGCAATCTGCTGCTGCTGCTGTTGAAGCGTTCGAAACGACTCCCGTCCATATCGAGCAGCGCACACAGCGTTTCGACGTCGGCGGCATTCACGCGGCCGTGCTGCCCAAAGCCACCCGTGGCGCTTTGGTGCAAGCGGTGTTGACCTTGCATTTCGGCGACGAGAAAACGCTGTTTGGTCAAGGCGAGGTGCCCGATCTGCTGGCTGACTTGCTCGACAAGGGCACGGCTTCGCACAGCCGCCAACAGGTGCAGGATCGTCTGGATGCGCTCAAAACAGAAATTTCATTCAATGACGGCGTGGGCCGTATCAGCGTTCACATCACTTCACGCCGCGAGCATTTGCCGGCAGCCATTCAGCTGGTGGCTGAAATGCTGCGGCAGCCAGCGTTGACACCTGAAGCGCTGGCAGAGGTCAAACAGCAGGCGCTGACCGCCCTTGCGCAGCAGCGCAAAGAACCCGAAGCGGTGGCTGAAAATGCCGTGGCACGGCTCGTCAATGACGTGCCGCCCCGTTACCCGCGGGGTGACCCGCGCCATGCGCGCAGCTTTGACGAAATTGCCGAGGATGTGAACCGCGTCACCATCGAACAGGTACGTGCTTTCCACAGCCGCTTCTACGGCGCACGCCTCGGCGAATTTGCAGCCGTTGGCGACTTCGATGCGGCCGAAGTCCAACGGGTGTTGGCGGCTTCATTTGCCGACTGGCGCCAGGCCGGCGAGCCGTACACGCGTGTGCCCCGGCCGCTGAGAGCGCTGCCGCCACAGCGGCTTCAGCTGCTGACCCCTGACAAACAAAATGCCACGTTGCTGGCGTATATTGCCGTCCCGCTGACCGACGCTGATCCCGATTACCCGGCCTTGTTGATGGCCAACCACTTGCTGGGCGGCAGCGGCACGTCAAGGCTGTGGCGGCGCGTTCGCGAAACCGAAGGGCTGTCGTATGACATCGGGAGCCACATCCAATGGAATAGCTGGGAGCCCAATTCCGAATGGACGGCCAGTGCCATTTTTGCGCCGCAAAACCGCGCCAAAGCCGAAGCAGCTTTTCAAGAAGAAATTGCGCGTGCGCATAAAGACGGTTTCACTGTGCAAGAAGTGGCCGATGGTGTGCGCGGGCTGCTGAGCCTGCGGCGCTTGTCACGTGCGCAAGATGCGGCACTGGCGCAAACATTGGCCAGCAACTTGTTCATTGGCCGCAACTTCTTGCGTGCCGCTGAGGTTGATCAAGCGCTGCAAGCGTTGACGCCGGCGCAGGTGAACGTGGCATTGCGACGCTATTTGCCGTTGCAGTCGTTCGTGATTGGCGTGGCCGGTGATTTCAAGTGAGCGCGACGTGGTGGTTGTCGTCATCGTTGTGACTGCCACCGCTGTTTTTGAAAGGGTGGCGGTCATTTAACTCGTCGATGTAGGCGGCCACGCCCTGGCCTTCGCGTGTCAGAAAGTCGGCCACCGCGTGGGCAAACTGCGGGTGCGCAAGCCAATGCGCGGAAGATGTCGCAACGGGCAGCAGGCCGCGTGCCATCTTGTGTTCGCCTTGCGCGCCGCCTTCAAAGCGCGTGAAGCCGTTGGCAATGCACCAAATCAGCGGTTGGTAGTAGCAAGCTTCGAAATGCAGGCAGTTCACGTGTTCGGTCGCGCCCCAGTAACGGCCGAACGCGTGGCCATGCTCAGAGTCGATACCGATCAACGACACGGCTATGCGTTGGCCGGCACGCCAGGCGGTGAACAGCAACCAGTGCTGCGGCAGGGTGGCTGCCATGCGGTGGAAAAAGTCGCGCGTCAAATATGGCGTTGAGCCGTGCGCACGGTACGTCAAGGTGTAGCAGCGGTAGAAAAAATCCCAGTCGGCCACTTCGATCGCAGCGCCTTGCAGTGCCGTGAATGACACGCCGGCGTCGGCCACATGTCGCCGCTCCTGGTTGATTTTTTTTCTTTTGTTGTGCTGCAGGCTGGCCAAAAAGTCGAAGAAATCCGCATACGGTTGCGGCCTACGGTTGTGCCAGTGGAATTGAACGCCGGTGCGCAGCATCCAGCCAGCGGTTTGTGCCGCTTCGCGGTCTGCGTCGTCGATGAACAACAGGTGCGCTGACGACAGCTGTTCGCTTTTCGCCCATTGTTCAATCGCCTTAAGAAGCAAAACACGTGCTGCGGCATCGCGCGCCAGCAGCCGCGTGCCCGGCACCGGCGTGAAGGGCACGGCGCCCAGCAGCTTTGGGTAGTAAGCCAACCCGTGCCGTTCATAAGCATCGGCCCAGGCCCAGTCGAAAACATATTCGCCGTAAGAATGGGCTTTCAAATACAGCGCGCAGGCGGCAATCAGTGCATCGCCCTGGTACACGCTCACGTACTGCGGCTGCCAACCGGTTTGCGCCACGGCACTGGCTGATTCATGCAGCGCGGCGAGGTATTCGTAGCGCATGAACGGCGTTGGGCCGGCCTGCATTTGCAGCAGCGTGTTCCACGCAACTGGGTCCATGTCGCGCAGGTCACCATGCAGGCGAATGACATAATCGTCGGACACTGGTTTATTTTGGTATGTCATCGAGTCCATTGGTCAAAGTGGCGTTGGCCCAGCTCAACGTTACTGTTGGTGATTTGCAGGGCAATACCGCCCTCATCGTGAAAGCCGCCCGCCAGGCGCATGCTGCGGGCGCCCAGGTGATGTTGACACCTGAGTTGGGTTTGTGCGGCTATCCGCCGGAAGACCTGCTGTTGCGCCCGGCCTTTATGTCCGCTTGCCAGAAGGCTTTGCAGGAATGCGCCCGGTTACTGGCTGATTTGCCTGGCTTGCATGTGATTGTCGGCCACCCCCATCAGTGGGGCGAGTTCGGCGATGTTCGTTCCAGGTCAGTCCGGGTGGAGCAGCGCTACAACGCCGCTTCGGTGCTATGCGGTGGCCAAGTGCTGGCCACGTATTGCAAGCGTGAACTGCCCAACTACCAGGTGTTTGATGAAAGGCGTTACTTCGCGAGTGGGCGTGACGCCGGGCTGGCGCCCGTGGTTTTTGATGTAGGCGGCCTGCGTTTTGGGCTCAACATTTGTGAAGATGCCTGGTTTACAGAGCCCCCGCGCGCGGCGCGGGCTGCCGGGGCGCAGGTGCTTTGCGTCATCAATGCATCGCCTTTTCATCTGGGCAAAACAGCCGAACGCGAAGCAAGAATGTCGGCGCAGGCCCGTGAATTGGGCGTCCCGGTGCTTCATGCGCACCTGACCGGCGGCCAGGACGAACTGGTGTTTGATGGCGCTTCTTTTGCCGTTGATGCCACTGGCCAGGTGGCGTCGCGCGCCCCGTTTTTCCAACCGTCGCTCAGTTATGTCGAGGTTTCGACCGACGGCAGCTTGCGCGGCGTGGTCGAAGCGGTGCCTGAGCTTGAAGCGCAGGCCTGGTTTGCGTTGGTAACGGGCCTCAGGGATTATGTTGATAAAAACGGCTTTTCTTGCGTCCTCATCGGTTTGAGTGGCGGCATCGACTCTGCTGTGGTGTTGGCGTTGGCAGTCGACGCCATAGGGGCCGATCGGGTGCGCACCGTCATGATGCCTTCGCCCTACACCGCTGAAATTTCTTTTGCTGATGCACGCAAAATGGCCATCCGGCTGGGCGTGCGCTATGACGAAATCGCCATTGTTACGATGATGGATGCTTTTCGCCAAGCGTTGGCGCAGGAATTTGCCGGGCAAGCCGAGGACGCTACCGAAGAAAACATTCAAGCGCGATTGCGCGGAACCTTGTTGATGGCGCTGTCGAATAAATTTGGCGGCATCGTTTTGACCACAGGCAATAAAAGCGAGATGGCAACCGGCTATTGCACTCTTTACGGCGACATGGCGGGCGGCTTTGCGGTTCTCAAGGATGTAGCCAAAACCTTGGTTTATCGCTTGGCCCGCTGGAGAAATGTGCAGGTGACGGATGGAAAAGGCGACGTCATTCCTTGCCGCATCATCGACCGGCCACCTTCGGCTGAATTGCGCGCCGACCAAACGGATCAGGACAGCTTGCCACCTTACGACGTGCTGGATGGAATTTTGCAGCGCTACATGGAAAACGACGACAGCATGGAGGCCTGCATAGCCGCTGGTTTCAAGCGTGCTGATGTTGAGCGCGTTACGTCGCTGATCAAAATCAATGAATACAAGCGGCGGCAATCGGCTGTTGGCATCCGTATCACTCACCGTGCGTTTGGGCGCGATTGGCGTTACCCCATTACTTCCAGGTTTCACGCTTAAACTGCGCCGCTGTCTCGGCTGCGCCTTGGCCGTTTTTTTGCTTTGCTGGAGACGCTATGAAACAAATCACCGCCATCGTCAAGCCATTCAAGCTGGAAGAGGTGCGCGAAGCGCTGGCGGATGTCGGCGTGACCGGCTTGACTGTCACCGAGGTCAAAGGATTTGGCCGCCAAAAGGGGCATACCGAGCTGTACCGTGGCGCCGAGTACGTTGTCGACTTTTTGCCCAAAGTCAAAATGGAAGTCGTTGTCAAGGACGTTGATGTTGATCGCTGCATCGAAGCCATCATTTCAGCAGCCAAAACAGGGAAGATTGGCGATGGCAAAATTTTTGTCAGCCCGGTCAGCCAGGTGATTCGTATTCGTACCGGCGAAATCGATGAAGCTGCCGTGTGAGGCAGCAAATTTTAAAGAGACAGTAAAAGCCAGGTTGCCAACCCAGTAAACGCGCGGCTTTTAAACGGATTTTTGAGATGGCACACCAATAACTGGCAGCTGCAATATCAATTGTGAACCATTGACAACGTCATGCCAAAAAGCGCGTTGCGGGTTCCATCGGGCAAGTGCTGCGTAAGCGATGATTCCCGTTCCCACGGTGCTGGCGACCATCACCAGACCATGCATGTTCCATAGCCAGACCCACAGCAGCGCCGGCAAAAACCACAGCCAGCTCAGGATATAACGCCTAAAAGCTTTCAGTTCGCTCAACGGCTTGCCTTGGGTATCCACAACGCGAATATGCCAAGCTTTCATCGCGACAGTTTGGCCACCGTGTGACCAGAACCAAACAAAGTAAATTGCCACAACGATGAAAAGAAAGGCTTGCAAGCCATGCCGGCCATTCAATGCATGACGTTGTTGTGTCAAAGCGCTGTACAAATACGTGGCGATCATGACCACGCCAAAAAGCAGCAAGCCCTCATACATCAAGCAAGCCAAGCGTCGTTTCAAACTTGGAATACGGTTTAGCGTCAGCAAATTCGCTGGCGAGACACTTGCTGTTTCGCTGTTCCCCATCAAGGGCGTGGCAACGGAGCTGACGCAACGGAGGCAGTGACAGCCGCGCCCTGGGGGCCACGCTGTGGCAGCAGCGTCGAAGGATCAACAAAATTTGATGCGCCCGCAATTTTGGGCAAACCAGCTTGTTGATGCGCAGGAGATTGAACCCGTTTGGTGACCAGCGTTGTCGTCGCACCATGAGCCGCTTGGACAAGCGCCGGAGCCACTGTTTTGACGCGCCCGGTCAATGCAGGGTTGGGCACGATATTGGATTTTTGCTGAACACCATCCAGCGCGACAGCCTCGCCAGATAATTGTTTTCCGGCTGCGCGTTCTGACACACGCAGCGACGACGGTCCGGCACGCGCGGCCTGTCTGGCCAACTGGCGCTTTTGCTCGGTGCTTAGCGTTTGATAGACATCCCATTGTGCTTGCCGGCCACCTTTCGGTGAAACTTGTTCCGCCTCGTTGAATTGAAAGCGGGCCTGCGCCCTTTGAGCAGGCGTCATGGCAACCCAGGCGTTCATACGCGTTTGGATTCGCTGACGTTCGTCCACCGACATTTTTGGCATGCGTGCTGCAACGTCTAGCCACTTCTCTTTGCGAATGGCATCCAAAGTTGCCCACTCACGCTCTAAAGGTTTTAGCGCCGTTTTTTGAGCGGCTGACAATTCGTTCCAGCGAAGACCGGATTCCTGTCCAGGAGCGGTAACCACCGTATCTAAAACGGCCAAGGGCAAGGCTTTTACAGCGCTGATAGACGCGATGCAAATCGCTGTCAATACCGCTGCAGACGGTAGATGGAAAAACTGCCGCATCACAATCACACAGCAATCAGTTTGGTGAAGATTTCAAAAATTCAACAAACCCAGGGTCGCTATAAGCCATAGGCGGTAATTCATCCGCCAACAGCGCCGTGTCAATATCGGCAGCAGCATTGATTTGGGATATTTGATAAGAATTTTGAATCGTTACCAATCCTCCCAACAGTGCGGCCAAAGGAAGTGCAAAGGCCAGCCGCCGCCACCAACCGCCATCGGAGGGCTGTTTAGTGCTACCCAAAGGTGCCAGTGCCAATGTGGAAGTCCCATTCAAAATGGCATTCTCAGCATAAACAGGGCGTTTTTGTGCGCGTTGCACCACACTTTGACGTGCAAATCTCAAACGTTCGGTGATATCACTTGGAAGCGAATCAAGGCCTTCGTTCAAAAAAGACGTGATGCGCAAAGCAATACGCGTTTGCGCCAAATCTGAAGCGGGAAAATTCGAATTTTTTGAACTCATGGCGTAACTCCCTTGGACTTGAGGGCTTTTGCCAAAGCATGCACCGCCCGTGAGCAATGTGTCTTGACACTTCCTTCAGAACAGCCCATTGCACTGGCCGTTTCTGCAACATCGAGCTCTTCCCAATAACGCAGCAAGAAAGCTTCCCGTTGACGTCCAGGTAGCGCTCCGATCTGTGCTTCGATCAACAATAAAATTTGGCCACGGGAGACGGTCTCAAACGCGTTTTCAAAAGCTGCGGCACCGTCCAACGATTCAAGTATTTCTAAAACGTCGAAGTTGCCATCGTCCGCAGGACCTGAAAATTCCGAGAAGTTTTTAAAAATCCCCTTGCGTACTTTGCGCCGACGAAACCAATCCATCGTCGCATTGGAAAGGATGCGTTGAAATAGCAATGGCAGTTCATTGGCGGGCCGGTCAATGTACTTGTCCGCTAGCCGAATCATGGCATCTTGAACGATGTCAAGGGCTGCATCGTCGTCTCGCACAGCGTATATAGCGCGCTTGAATGCACGCTTTTCCACGCTTTTCAAAAAG
>JANXMO010000424.1 GCA_025354615.1 Burkholderiales bacterium
GGCACGTGCGGTTGAGGCAACGGAACGAGAACGCCAGCACCTGGCAGAAGATGCTGCTGCCGGCAACACGCCCGCGCGCCCCGAACGGCCCCACTGGAGCCGCGCCCGTGGGAAGTTGAACCAACAATTACTGGCCTTGAGCCATGGCGACCGCATGCCGCCGACGCAAGCAAATTTGACATACGCCCGACTCGTCAAAGCCACGATGCTGCTGATGGAATGCTGGCAAGACAAGGAAGTCACACCCCAAAACGCTTACCTCCTGCATGCCTTGCTGTTGATGGGGCAGCATCGCAACCGCTGTACGGCGCATGACGGGTGGCCTTCGGCGCTGTTGATTCCGCTGATCTACAAACCACATGACAGCAATCTGGGCTCAATCAGGGGAATAAGCACTTTGCCTGCGGGAGTCGCCAGTCATTCAATCCACATGGTGCCTGAAAGCTATGGTTTTTACAGTGTTGTGGTTGCCCATGAAGGCACGCACGTCGCCCAAAACAATGGCGCTACGGCGGCAAGCACCGAGGGTTTTAATGGGCGGCCGGCGCTTGTCAACACAGAACAGCATGCACGTTCGCAGATGCTGGAAGCTGCCAGAGGCTTGTCGCGAGTACTCGAGTACTCGCAGCAAGACCTCAACAAGCGACAGCTTGAGATCAATAAGCAGCGTTATGCATTGATGCCGCGGGAAGTGCAGGCTTTCGGCGAAGAAGCGGCGGCACAAAGCCTGCTGGTGCTGGACGGCGCTTATTTGCAAAAACCGCGTTTTTCGTTTCGCTTCCCATTGGGGAAAGTGTTGAGTCTGCTGTTGCGTGCAGGGAAGGAGTTGAACGATGCGGCTGATGACGGTTCTTCGATCGCTCACTTCAAGCCGGGCCGCCACCCGGACCTTGCCCCACAGGTCGAACAGATTCTTTTTTCAACGGCCCAGTTGCATGAGGCAATGCAATCCGCAGGGTGGACAGGCGAGCAGGACGTGCAGTTGACAACCTGCATCGAGTCGTTGGCGGAAAATGCGGCTCAGCTGGAAGGCATGCCCCTGCTGACGGCCATCGCAAACGCTTTGTCGGGCTTCAACGCGGCGCTGCAGCGCAGTGCCGGTTTTGCCTTGCAGACGCCTGCGGCAACGCCGTTCGAAAATGCGGCAGCGCCTTTGTCTTTCTCTTTGGCCAGGCGCAACCCGGCGGCCGTGTTGGCGCAGGTCATGGCGCAAGCCCGCACAAGTGACCTGGAGGACCAGCCCCTTGCCCTGACGGCTGCGCAATTGGCGCAGTCATTTGAAGCGGCCAAAGCCGACAGCGGTTTTTCAGCGGCGGTGCAGGCGTTCCTGGACAGCAACGGCCAACTGCCCAGGCCGCAAGCCGTGGCTGACACGGTGACGCGCCTGGCAGCGC
>JANXMO010000444.1 GCA_025354615.1 Burkholderiales bacterium
GCGCTGCAGCAGCTCGGCGGGCAGCAGCTCGGGCACGGCAGGCGCGGCGGGCGGCAGGTCGCCCACCGGCAGCGTGAAGCTGGACGGCGCGATGCCGAGCAGCACGGCGATGGCGTGCTCGAACTGCGCACGCTGTGCTGCCGTGTCAGCCGCCTGCGCCTGGGCGCTGCTGCGCTGGGTTTGCGCCTGCAGCACGTCGCTGCGCGCGGCCACGCCGCTCTGGTAGCGCGCCTGCGTCAGTGACAAGGCGCGCTCATAGGCTTGCAGCGTGCGCTGCTGCAAGGCGCCCAGCGCGTCGGCGGCGCGCAGCGAAAAGTAGGTTTGTGCCAGCAGGGCTTGAGCCGACAGGCGGGCTGCGGCCAGGTCGGCCTCGCTGGCTTCCAGGGTGGCTTGCGCGCCGCTTTGCGCTTGCGCGAGGCGGCCCCACAAGTCGATTTCCCAGCTGGCGGCGAGTGACAGGGCCAGGCTGTTGGCGCTGCTTTGCGCGCCGTTGCTGTTGATGTTGTTGCCGTTGCTGAAGCTGCTGCCGTTGCTGTTGTTGTTCGACGCCTCGCTGCCGCTGCGCGTGGCCGACAGCCCGGCCGACAAGGCCGGCCAGCCGGCGCTGCGGCTGGCGTCGAACACGGCGCGGGCACTGGTGATTTGCGCGGCCGAGGCTTTGAGCGTTTCGTTGCCGAGCGGCAGGCGGCGCTGCAAGTCGTCGAGCACCGGGTCGTTGAACAGCGTCCACCAGTCGTCGGGCACGGTGGCAGCTGCAAGGGATGCTGTGGCCGCAGGCGGCGCTTCCTTGAACCGCGCTGGCGCGGCGGCCCACATGGGTGGCTCAACGCGCGGTGCGGCGCAGCCGCCCAGCAGCAGAACGGCGGTGGCCACCCCCGCGGCAAGCAGGCGCAGCGGCGGTGGCAGGGACGAAAAACGGTGGCGCAAGGTCATGGCAAGGGCATCGCGGATCAAGGCGACATCAGAACAGGGGCAACGGAAGACGGCTGCCGTGGCGCAAGGGCGCCGCCGCGGCGCTGGC
>JANXMO010000447.1 GCA_025354615.1 Burkholderiales bacterium
TTGCGCATGGCCGCGCAGGCGTTGCGCAAAGCGGCTCAGGCAGGCCAGCCCGCGCAGGGCGGCTTCCTCGGTCAGCCGGCCTTGCGCGTCCAGCCCGGCGCCCAGGCGCACGGTTTCCTTGAGGTAGTCGACGCGGCGGTATTTGTCGGCACCAACATGGCCCAGTTCAAGGCGGAAACTGTTCGACCCCATGTCGATCGCGCCCAGCTGGCCGGGCCAGCGGGTGGCGGCAAGGGGCGTGGGGAGATCCATCTCGGCGGCGGGGCTGATCGCAGTCATGACGCGGATTGTCGGGGTATTCGCGGCGGCGATCGATCCGGCCAGCGGCTCCTAGAATTGCCGCAGTTTCCTTTTTGACAAGGCCCGCCATGCGACCTGACACCTTTGCCCGCCCTTCTTTGTTTGGTGAGGTCAGCCGCCGTGATTTCGTGCGCACCAGCGTGGGCAGTGGTTTTGCCGCGGCTGTGCTGCCGGTGACGGCGCAGGCCCTCACAACCGACAGCGCCGGGCTGGATGCTGGCGCCGTACGCATTGACGTCAACGGCTTTGACATGCCGGCCTACCGTGCGGCGCCGGCCGGCCGCAGCGGGCTGCCGGTGGTGTTGGTCGTCTCCGAAGTATTCGGCGTTCACGAGCACATTGCCGATGTGGCCCGGCGCTTCGCCAAGCAAGGTTATCTGGCCATCGCGCCCGACTTGTTCGTGCGCCAGGGCGACGCCACCGCACAGCCGGACATGGCCAAGCTGATGTCCGACATCGTCTCCAAAGTGCCCGATGCGCAGGTCATGAGCGACCTGGACGCCACCGTGGCCTGGGCCCGCGGCCACGGCGGCGATGTGTCCCGTCTGGGTGTGACCGGCTTTTGCTGGGGTGGCCGCATCACTTGGCTCTACACGGCGCACCAACCGGCGGTGAAGGCGGCGGTGGCTTGGTACGGCCGGTTGGTTGGCTCCGCCAGCGCCCTGGCGCCGCAGCACCCGGTGGACGTGGCCGCGCGTTTGGCAGCGCCGGTGCTCGGGCTGTACGGCGGCGCCGACACCGGCATTCCACCCGCCACCATCGAGCAGATGAAAGCCGCGCTGGCCGCCGGCAACGCGGCCGCCAAGGCATCGCGGTTCATCGTCTACCCCGATGCGCCGCACGCTTTTCATGCCGACTACCGCCCCAGTTACCGTCCGGTTGCTGCGCAAGACGGCTGGAAGCGTGCGCTGGCCTGGTTCAAGGCCAACGGCGTTGCCTGAGAACGCGCGGTCGCTGCCCCGCGGCGCTTTTTCAGCATGACGGATCAGGCCCACCTCCGATGACGCTTTTCTACATTGTTGTGGCCACGCTGGCCGGCGGCTTGCTGTCGGTAGGCGCAGCCGCGGCGTTGACGGTCGGCCTGCTGACCCGCGTGGTGCGCCATCTGGTGAGTTTTTCGGCCGGTGTACTGCTCGGCACCGCGCTGCTCAACGTGCTGCCCGAAGCGTTCGAGAGCACCGCCTCGCCGTTCAGCCTGTTCGCGACGCTGCTGGGTGGACTGCTGTTTTTCTTTCTGCTGGAAAAAGCCGAGCTGTACCGCCACCAGCACCATCACGAAGGCGATTCCCACCACCACCATCATGGCTTCGACGCCCAGCAGGCCGGGCGTGGCGGCTGGAGCGTGCTGATGGGCGACAGCATCCACAATTTCTGCGACGGCATCATCATCGCCGCGGCTTTTCTGGCCGACACCCGGCTCGGCCTGGTGACCGCGGTGGCCATCATCGCGCACGAAATTCCGCAGGAAGTGGGCGACTACATCGTGCTGCTGAACGCCGGTTTGTCGCGCCGGCGCGCGTTGCTCTACAACGCGTTGTCAGGCCTGGCGGCGGTGGTGGGTGGCGTGACCGGTTTTTTCATCGTCGGGCCGTGGCGGGCTTATTTCCCCTATCTGCTGGTGGTGGCAGCCAGCAGCTTCATCTATGTCAGCGTGGCCGATTTGATTCCGCAGCTGCAGCACCGCCTGTCGCTGCGCGACACCGTGCTGCAGCTGGCCTGGTTGGCCGGCGGGTTGGCCCTGGTGCTGTTGGCGACCCACTGGCTGCACCCGTAAAGCACTGCCAGGCCCAGCAACAACGTTTCCCGCTTCAATCCCCAGCCAAACCCACCGCAACCGGCCGCGCCGGGTCGGCCGACCACTCGCTCCACGAGCCGGCGTACAGGCGCGAGCCGTGCAGCCCGGCGTGCGCCATGGCCAGCAGGTTGTGGCAGGCGGTGATGCCCGAGCCGCATTGGTGCGCCACTTCGGCGGGCGGGCTGTCGCCGATCAACTCGCCGAACGCCGCGCGTAACTCGGCCACCGGCTTGAAACGGCCGTCCGCCATGAGATTGAGCTGGAAGTGCCGGTTGACGGCGCCCGGAATATGGCCGGCGCGAGGGTCCAATGGCTCGACATCGCCGCGAAAGCGCTCGGCGGCGCGGGCGTCGATCAGCGGCCAGCGGCCAAGGCGTGATTGCAGCGTGTCGGCATCCAGCGTTTCCACCAGCGCCGGCGCGTCGGGGTAAGGCGGCCCGCCGGGCGCAATGCTGTCGCCCGCCTCCAGCGCGCCGACCTGCGCCACCCAAGCGGGCAGGCTGCCATCCAGCACCGCGACCGCGGCATGCCCCAGCCAGCGCAGCAACCACCAGGCGCGGCTGGCGTAAAAGCCGCCGCTGCGGTCGTAGACGACCACTTGGCGCTCCGGCCGCACGCCCAGCCGCCCGGCCGTGGCCGCAAACACGGCGCGCTCAGGCAACGGGTGGCGCCCGCCGCGGCCGTCCGGCTGCTTCGGGCCTGACAAGTCTTGGTGCAAATCCACATGCAGCGCGCCGGGCACATGCGCCTCGCGGTAAGCGCGCTTGCCGGCGGCTGCATCGGTCAGATCAAAACTGGCGTCCAAAAGGCACGGCGGCGCCGCACCCTGCCGGTTCAGCAGCGCCTGCAGCGAAGCGGCGTCGATCAGCGTGCTGAATGGCGCCGTCGCCACCGGTTGATCAGCGTCCATCGCGTCGCGGCTCACAAGCCCATCTTCCGCCGGTACCAGCCGTGGAACTGCTCCATGCCGTCTTCCATGGGGCTTTGGTAAGGACCGGCCTCGTCGTCGCCGCGGGCGTACAGGGCCGCCCGACCCTGGTCCATGCGCAGCGCGATTTCATCGTCCTCAACGCAGGTTTCAAGATACGCCGCCTGCTGCGCCTGCACGTATTCGCGCTCGAAGGCGTGGATGTCCTCGGGGTAGTAGAACTCGACCACGTTGGTGGTTTTCTGTGGGCCGCGCGGGTACAGCGTCGACACCACCAGCACGTTCGGGTACCACTCGATCATCACGCCCGGGTAATACGTCAGCCAGATCGCGCCGTGCCGGGGCGGCACGCCATTCTGGTAGCGCAGCACCTGCTCGTGCCACTGGCGGTAGACCTCGGAGCCGGCGCGCCCCAGCGCTTCACCGGCGGCATTCGCCACGCCCACGGTCTGCACCGAGTACTGCGCGCCCATTTCCCAGCGCAGGTCGTCACAGGTGACAAAGTTGCCAAGGCCGGGGTGGAACGGGCCGACGTGGTAGTCCTCCAGGTACACCTCGATGAAGCTTTTCCAGTTGTAGTTGCACTCGTGCATGTGCACGCGGTCGAGCACATAGCCGGTGAAATCAAGGTCGGCGATCGGGCCCAGCCCGGCCATGTCGGCAGCGATGTCACGGCCGTTGTCCTCGAAGACCAGGCCATTCCAGCTGCGGGTCTTGTAGTTGTTCAGGTGCAGGCAAGGCGATTCGGCGAAATGCGGCGCGCCGATGAGTTGGCCTTGCAAGTCGTAAGTCCATCGGTGCAGCGGGCACACGATCTGCTGGCCCGGGGTGTGGCCGCGCCCGTGCAGGATCACTGCCTGACGGTGCCGGCACACGTTGGAAATCAATTCCACCCCTTGCGGCGTGTGCACCAGCGCCCGGCCTTCGCCTTCTTGTGGCAGGGTGTAGAAATCACCTGGCTGCGGCACGGCAAGCGCATGGCCGATGTAACGCGGGCCGTGCTGAAACAGCGTTGCCATTTCGCGCTGGAACAGCGTTGCGTCGAAATAGGTCGCCGCCGGCAGCGGGCCATGCGGTGCGCGGTGGCGCTGCAAGGCAGGCGGCGCAATCGTCAAATCGGACATGGGCCCGAGGTTCTCCTGGGTCGGATGGGCTGGCACACAACAACCATCGAAAACAGCGCTGGGGCCTGATAAAAAAGCCCTGGCAAGGCGGGGCGCCGATTGTATGCCGCGGGCCATGACGCGCACTGGGACGGCCGAACGGCTGACTACAATCGCCCCCTCAATCTGAAATGACATGGCCAAGACCGTTCCAGCGCCCGTTGCGCCACCCCTTCCCACCCGTTATGAAGACGCGCTGAACGAGCTGGAACGCCTCGTCAGCACGATGGAGGCTGGCCAGCTGCCGCTGGACCAGCTGCTGACGCAATACGAGCGCGGCGCCGAGCTGCTGAATTTTTGCCGCAGCCGTCTCGAAGCGGTTGAACAGCAGGTCAAGGTGCTGGAAAACGGCCAACTCAAGCCCTGGCCGCCCGCATGAGCCTGAAGGTTGCTCTGTGAAGGCCACCGCGTTCGACGAATGGGCCGGGCGCCAGCTCGCCGACGTCGAGGCCGCGCTATGCGCCTGGGTGCCGGCCGATGCCCCGGCGGCCCTGGGCCTGGCCATGCGCTACGGCGTGCTCGACGGCGGCAAGCGGCTGCGTCCGTTGTTGGTGCTGGCGGGTGCCGAAGCGGTGGGCGGCGAGCGCGGGGCGGCCTTGCGCGCGGCCTGCGCAGTCGAGTTGATTCACGCCTATTCGCTGGTCCATGACGACATGCCGTGCATGGACAACGACGTGTTGCGCCGTGGCAAGCCCACGGTTCACGTGCAGTACGGCCAGGCCCAGGCCATGTTGGCTGGCGACGCCATGCAGGCGCTGGCGTTCGAGGTGTTGACGCCCGAGGCCGAACTCATTGCGCCCGCGTTGCAGGCCCGCCTGTGCGGCCTGCTGGCGCGCGCCGCCGGCCACGCCGGCATGGCCGGCGGCCAGGCCATCGACCTGGCCAGCGTCGGCCGCCCGCTCGACGAGCAGTCGCTGCGCGACATGCACCACCGCAAAACCGGCGCCTTGCTGCAGGCCAGCGTGCTGATGGGCGCCGCCTGCGGCCGCACCAGCGATGACGAATGGGCAGCGCTGGCCCGTTATGGCGCCGCACTCGGCTTGGCGTTCCAGGTGATCGATGACATTCTCGACGTCACCCAGGCCTCTGAAACGCTGGGCAAAACGGCCGGCAAAGACGTCGATGCCAACAAACCGACCTACGTCACCGTGATGGGGCTGGACGCCGCGCTGCGCCATGCCGGCGAGCTGCGCGACCGCGCCCAGGCGGCCCTGGCCGAAGCGCGTTTGCCGCATGCCGACTGGCTGGCCCAGTTGGCCGACAAAGTGGTGGAAAGAGACAGTTGACGATGAACCACACCCTGCTTGATGCCGTCCACAGCCCGGCCGACCTGCGCCGCCTGTCGCGCCATGATTTGAAGCAGCTGGCACGCGAGCTGCGCGACTTCGTGCTGCACAGCGTGTCGCAGACCGGCGGCCACCTGTCGTCCAACCTTGGCACGGTCGAGCTGACGGTGGCGCTGCACCACGTGTTCAACACCCCGCACGACCGCATCGTCTGGGACGTCGGCCACCAGACCTACGCGCACAAAGTGCTGACCGGCCGGCGCGAGCGCATGGCCACGCTGCGCCAGCAAGGCGGCATCAGCGGCTTCCCGCGGCGCGATGAAAGCGAGTACGACGCCTTCGGCACCGCCCATTCGTCGACCTCGATTTCCGCGGCGCTCGGCATGGCCGTGGCGGCGCGCCTCAAAGGCGAGCCGCGCCATGCCGTCGCCGTGATCGGTGACGGTGCGATGAGCGCCGGCATGGCCTTCGAGGCGCTGAACAACGCCGGTGTCTCCGGCGTCGACATGTTGGTCGTCCTCAACGACAACGACATGTCGATTTCACCGCCGGTGGGCGCGCTGAACCGCTACTTGGCGCGGCTGATGAGCGGGCGCTTCTATGCCACCGCGCGCGACACCGCGAAAACCGTGCTGAAGAACGCGCCGCCGCTGCTCGAGCTGGCGCGGCGTTTCGAGTCGCATGCCAAGGGCATGGTCGTGCCCGGCACCATCTTCGAAGAATTCGGCTTCAACTACGTCGGCCCGATCGACGGCCACGACCTCGATGCATTGATCCCCACGCTGG
>JANXMO010000213.1 GCA_025354615.1 Burkholderiales bacterium
CCATTGTTCGATTCTGGCGGAAGACGCCATCAAGGCGGCGGTGGACGACTACCGCGCCAAGCACGCGGTTTGATGCCATGGCTGTGACCTTGACCGAAGCCGCCGCTCGGCATGTGAACCGCTACATCGGCAAACGCGGCCGCGGCGTAGGCGTGCGGCTGGGCGTCAAGACCACTGGTTGCTCCGGCCTGGCTTACAAGCTCGAATATGCCGATGATGTGGCGCCGGAAGACGTGGTCTTCGAAGACCATGGCGTCAAGGTGCTGATCGACCCGAAAAGCCTGCCTTACCTGGACGGCACGCAACTCGATTTTATTCGCGAAGGCCTCAACGAAGGCTTCAAATTTCATAACCCTCGCGAGAAAGACCGCTGCGGTTGCGGCGAATCATTCCGCGTTTGACGACGAACGTACTGCTCTGCGGGCGCGGCCCGCTGAAGTGTTCTGTTGCCGTCTGCTTTGTGTTTCATGGCTGTTTTCGATCAATCTTTCGTTCCGCTGGCCGACACCGACGATTTCGCGCTCTTCGGTGTTCCCCGCCGCTTTGCGCAAGACCGGCAGGCACTTGACGACCGTTGGCGTGCACTGCAGGCGCAGGTGCATCCCGACCGTTTCGTCTTGCAGGGCACTGCTGCGTTGAACGCGGCGCTGCAGTCGTCCGTGCAGGTTAACAAGGCTTATCAACGTCTGAAAAATCCTTTGCAGCGTGCGGTTTATCTGTGCGATTTGTACGGCGCAGCGGTCGATGCGGAAAACAACACTGCCATGCCCGCCGCCTTTTTGATGCAGCAAATGCAGTGGCGCGAAGCACTGGAAGATGCCCAGGCGGTGGCCGATGTTCAAGATTTGGCCGATGAAGTGGCTGCTTACAACCGCGCCGGTTTCTCGCAACTCGCCGCGGCGCTCGACATTGAACATGATTTTCCTGCTGCCGCGCAACAGGTTCGGGCCTTGATGTTTGCCGAACGGTTCGCGACCGATGTGGACCGCCGGCTGCGGCATTTTGAAGAGCAGGGTTCGTAAGCGATGGCATTGCTTCAAATTTCCGAGCCCGGCGGCAACCCGGATCCGCATCAGCGGCGTATTGCCGTGGGCATTGACTTGGGCACCACCAACTCGCTGGTCGCCGCGGTGCGCCATGGTGTGGCGGAATGCCTGCCCGACGCAACCGGCCAGCGCATGCTGCCTTCGGTGGTGCGTTATTTGGGCCAGGGGCGCCGGCAAATTGGCGCTGCGGCACTGCAGGGCGCGGCCGGTGATCCGCACAACACCGTCATGTCGGCCAAGCGTTTGATGGGGCGTAGTTGGGCCGATGTGGCCGATCGGGAGCGGCTGTCTTACGACTTCGTCGAAGCACCAGGCCAGGTGCAGCTGCGCACGGTTGACGGGCTCAAGTCACCGGTTGATGTGGCAGCCGACATTCTGGCCTGCCTGCGCCAGCGCGCTGAAGACAGCTTCGACGACGAATTGTTTGGCGCCGTCATCACCGTTCCGGCCTATTTCGATGACGCTCAGCGCCAAGCCACCAAAGATGCCGCCGAGCGTGCCGGTCTGAACGTCCTGCGTCTGCTCAATGAACCCACGGCCGCTGCTATCGCCTACGGCTTGGAGAATGGTTCAGAAGGTTTGTATTTGGTCTATGACCTGGGCGGTGGCACGTTCGATGTGTCGTTGTTGCGGCTCAGCGCTGGTGTTTTTGAGGTGGTGGCTACGGGTGGAGATGCCGCGTTGGGTGGCGATGACTTTGACCACGCCCTCGCCGACTGGGCGCTGGCGCAAAGCCGCGCCGAAGTCGCCAACCCGCAAGACAGGCGCGCCATCGACGTCGCTGCACGCGCGGCCAAGGAGAAGTTGTCATCCACCGGCCACGTGGTGCTGGCGGCGCCTTTGACGTCCGGCGACGTGTCGGTTCCCGTTGGTTTGTCCGACTTCGAAGCTGTTGCGGCGCCCTTGCTGGCCCGCACCATGGCCGTGTTGCGCCGCGTGCTGCGGGATGCGGCTGTTGACAAGGCTGATGTGCAAGGCGTCGTCCTCGTCGGTGGCGCCACCCGCATGCCGATGGTGCAGGCGGCAGTGTCTACTTTCTTCGGCAAGCCGCCGCTGGTCAACCTGAACCCCGACGAAGTCGTCGCGCTGGGCGCTGCGCTGCAGGCCCAGGCGCTGGCCGGCCATGCGGGAGACGCCCCGTTGCTGTTGCTGGATGTGATTCCGCTGTCGCTGGGGCTGGAAACCATGGGCGGTTTGGTCGAGCGCATCATCGAGCGCAACAGCACGATTCCCACCGCGCGGGCACAGGACTTCACCACATTCCAAGATGGCCAAACGGCGCTGGCTTTGCATGTTGTTCAAGGCGAGCGGGAATTGGTGAGCGAATGCCGTTCACTCGCGCGCTTCGAGTTGCGAGGCATACCCGCCTGGGTGGCGGGCGCGGCCCGTATCCGTGTCAACTTCATGGTCGATGCCGATGGTTTGTTGCGGGTCAGCGCCCGCGAACAAAAGTCGGGCGTGGAAGCTGAAATTACCGTCAAGCCGAGCTACGGGCTGGCGGAGGGCGATATTGCGCACATGCTCAACGATGGGTTTGGCCATGCGCAGCAAGACGTTGACGAGCGCAGCTGGCGGGAGGCGGACGTTGATGCGCAGCGCCTGTTGCTCGCTACGCGGGCTGCGCTGGCAACTGATGGTGACTTGCTGGATGCAGCGCAGTGCGCCGATCTTTTGGCTGCGTTGGCGCGCGTCGACGAGGCGCGCGACGGTGCTGACCGTGCTGCACTTGAAGCAGCGGTCAACACGCTCGAAAGCGCCACCCAGGCGTTTGCCGCCGAACGCATGAACCGAAGCATCCGCCAGGCGCTGGCAGGGCGGCGCATCGAGGACGTTTGAACTTACCGCTGCTCATGCCCATCATCACGATACTGCCCCACGCTGACTACTGCCCAGAAGGCGCCCAGGTAACAGCGCCTGCCGGCACCTCCGTTTGCGAGGCCTTGCTCGACAATGGAATTGCCATTGAACACGCCTGCGAACTGAGCTGCGCCTGCACGACTTGCCACGTTGTGGTGCGTGTTGGTGGCGCCTCGCTGGGATCTATCGAAGAAGCGGAGGAAGACCTGCTGGACCGCGCCTGGGGCCTGGAGGCCGACTCACGCCTGTCATGCCAAGCTGTTCTGTCGAGCGCTGACGTGACCATTGAAATCCCGCGCTACACCATCAACCACGCCAGGGAAAACCACTGAGCGGGTAATGACAGGCTGTTGTCGCGCCCTGCCTGTCAACACTAATAAACAATGCTGTAGCGCGTGTTTTTGTAGCGCAGCACCGCTGACTTCAAACGTATCTGTTCCAGAACATGCTGCGGACCGATGTCGTCTTTCTCATGATAGATCTGGCCATTGAGGATCAACATCCGGCTGGCGGGGTTTTCTGAGTAGGAAGCGCCACCTACCTGCAACGGTGGCAAGCCACTGCGCAGTGAGGCAGGCAACTCCTCAAGCGAATAAATTCTTTCTGGCGCCGGCACGGGGGTATTTGCGGCCGCCTCGTTTGGGCCGACAGCACGCTGCTTGATGACTGGCAAATGCGCCAGCGGTAGCGGTGGAGCAGGCGGCGCTGCTGGTGTGCGCTGTTGCTGCGTGCTTGCAGCCGCGGGCAGCAGCGGCGAAGAAGCGGAATCCACCTGCCCTGCTGCTGTGTTGGCCGCTACAACGGGAGCAACGGCTACAAAAGGCTGGGCTTCAGACGGTAATGCCGGAGTGCTCGCGGCAATCGAACCATCACGTGGTGTAGGGTCCCCCTGGCGCCAGGCCAACAGCGCCATGACGGCCGCCGCTGCGGTTGTAGCCACCAGCGCCCACTTCAAGGAATTTGAAACCCCCGACCACCGCCGGCCCACAGGGCTGAAAGCCTGCGCCGTGGCCTGTGAGTGCACGCCCGGAACAGCGCCTTGTTCACGCTCTGCTTCGGCACGCCGCAAAGCGTCGAGAATATAAGACATTTAAATGGCCTCGCTCATGACGGCGCAACCAAGCCGGTCAATTGCGGTTCGGCGTGTTCAACCGGGTTGCTCAACTGCATGATCGTCAAGGGACCGATTCTTGCGCTGAGCGGGATGTGATGGGTGCGCTTGAATTCCTGGAGTTCTGCATGCAAAGCGCCCGCCATCCGATGCGGACCCGCAGTGGGCGCTTGATGCGCCAGCCGTGCGAGCTGGCTTGCCACCCAATCCACGGCCGGGCCTTCGCTGCCGGCTTCAAGAATGCCGTTGTAGCCGGGTGGGGTGTGCCAATAAGTCCCGAACTCGCCGCGCCAATTCAACAACAGCTGTGACAGCGGGACGTGAGTTTGACGCCCTTGCCGGTCCTGCAGCACAGCGCGGTTCTCTTCCAGTCCGACCAGTACCGCAAACGTAGGCGCCTGGCCGTTGGGGTATAGCGTCAAAATGCCGGGGCGGTTCAAGCTGCGCACAAGCGGCCAGCTGACGACCCCGCGAAAACAGTTGATTTGCTGCTGCGGGCGTTTGGCGCTGCACACGTCAACCACAGCGGCTTCCAGCTTCCAAAGCGGCGCCAGCGCTTGCCAAGCGTTTTGCTCAGTCAACTGCCAATCTGCATTTTTCAGCGCGGCTGCTGGAGTGTCTGTATCGCTTGTCGTGGCGATCGTAGAAGTCACATCGAGTCTCAAATGTCCGGCGCCGCTGGGCAACAAGCTTGCAATCTGCTTGACCGGCGCTGCGGATGCAGCCATCACAACGGGTGTTGGAACACTTGCTGTTTGACGATGCCCGCCAAACGGTGGTAACCAAGACGCCGCAGTGGCCAGCGTCACCAAGGTCGCCCCGGCCAAAAGACCCAATGCAATGCCCCAAAACCCGGCGTGTTTCGCGGTAAGCCGTAAGTGCGGCCAGCGTTTGTCGTCAAAAACTTCGGCCGCGGCCTGGGCAAGCGTCCGACCATCGACTTTGAACTGGTTCTGCGCATAAGCACCCAACAGCGCACGGTCACAAAGCAAATTGATACGGCGCGGGATGCCACGCGAAAGACGGTGTATTTTTCCAATTACGGCTCGGTCAAAAGGCCCGGGGCCTGCCAGACCTGCCACCGCCAACCGGTGGGCGATGTAACGCCCGGTTTCCGCTTCTGGCAAAGCCTCAAGATGAAAGCGGGCAACCACTCGCTGAGCCAGTTGTTCAAGTGCGGGCTGTGCCAGCTTGTCGCGCAGCTCCGGTTGGCCAATCAGGATGATCTGCAGCAGCTTGCGTTCGTGGGTTTCCAGATTGGTCAGCAAGCGCAACTGTTCCAGTACATCCGCTGACAGATTTTGTGCTTCGTCAATGAACAACACACTGTTGCGTCCGGCAGCATGCGCCTGCAGCAAAAAAGTGTTGAGGCGTTGGATGCCGTCGTTGATGCTTTGCAGCGGCGTTGCAGGTGCTTCCAGTCCGAACTCGGCGCAGATGGACTGCAACAGCTCTTCAACCGTCAACTTCGGATTGAAGATATAGGCCACGTTGCAGTGCGGCGGCACTTGTTCGAGAACACAGCGGCAAACAGTCGTTTTGCCGGCACCGATATCGCCGGTCAGCAGCACGAAACCGCCGCCAGCATTCAGGCCATACAACAAATGCGCCACCGCTTCGCGATGGCGCTCACTCATGTACAGGGCACGCGGATCAGGCGCAATCGTGAAAGGCGCGCGCGCCATGCCAAAAAAAGAAACGTACATGGCGTGCAGCATAGCGGCCTGAGCCGCCGCACTGAAGCTTCTAACGGGAAAGCGCAGGGCCTTTCCCGGTTCGATCAGATCAACGGCGGCGAGTGAAGCCGCAAACCCAGGTCAATTGATCTCGCCGACTACCACAACCTTGACATCAACCACCACATCGGTATGGGCCGCAACGGACACCACGTGCTCACCCACCGTTTTCAACGGACCATCGGGCAGGCGTACTTGCGCTTTGACAACCTTGAAATCGATGCGCGTCAATGCTTCGGCAATGTCATTGCTGGTCACAGAGCCGAACAGGCGGCCATCAACACCCGCCTTTTGGGTGATGTGCACTGTCCGCCCGCTCATTTTTTCACCCAAGGCCTGGGCGACAGCCAATTTCTCGGCAGCCAGGCGTTCAAGTTCAGCGCGGCGCGCTTCAAAATCCTTGATGGCGGCTTCCGTGGCACGGCGCGCCGCCCGCTGAGGAATCAAAAAATTGCGTGCGTAGCCGTCTTTGACTTTGACGACATCGCCGAGATTGCCCAAGTTGACAACTTTTTCGAGCAGAATAATTTGCATGGCAAGTCTCCTTAAACGCGGTGCTGGTCGCTGTACGGCAGCATGGCCAGAAAGCGGGCGCGCTTGATGCACGTCGTCAGCTGGCGCTGGAAGAAAGCGCGCGTGCCGGTCAGGCGAGCGGGCGTGATCTTGCCGTTCTCGTTGATGAAATCGCGCAAGGTGTCGATGTCCTTGTAGTCGATTTCCTTG
>JANXMO010000469.1 GCA_025354615.1 Burkholderiales bacterium
TGGCGGGCGTCAGATTGTAGGCATGACTTGCAATCACGCAAGCGGCGGAAAACAAGGAGAAATCTAACCAAACAATATTCAGATGAGGGCAATTTCCAGACCATCAAGCCCTCTCCCATACGGCGGCAAAAAAGCCGTCCGTATGGTGTTGATGCGGCCAAAGGCGCAGGCACCCGTTGCGAACCAGATTTTGCGCGTTATCTACATGCGCGCGGGACAAAGCCGTAGCGGCATCGAGTGATTTGAATTGGCCGGCTTGTTGTGCGCCAAAGGTATCGGCCACTGCTTCATTTTCCCCTTGCAGCAAGCTGCAGGTGGCATAAATCAACCGCCCACCTGGTTTTACCAGCCGGGCGGCGCTGGCAAGAATGGCGGCCTGTTTGACTTGCAGCTCCGTCACGCTTTGGGCTAACTGCCGCCATTTCAAATCGGGGTTGCGCCGCAAGGTGCCAAGGCCGGAACACGGCGCGTCGACCAGCACACGATCGATCTTGCCAGCCAAGCGTTTGATGCGATCGTCCCGCTCATGGGCAATTTGTACCGGGTGAACGTTCGACAAGCCGCTGCGGGCCAGCCGTGGTTTGAGAGATGCCAGACGGTGGCCCGACGTGTCGAAGGCATACAAGCGCCCGGTGTTGCGCATCGCAGCACCCAAAGCAAGTGTCTTACCGCCTGCACCGGCACAAAAGTCAACCACCATTTCACCGCGCTTGGCATCAGTAAGCAATGCCAGCAACTGGCTGCCTTCATCCTGCACTTCAACATCACCGCGCAGGAAAATATCCAGGCGGTGCAACGCAGGCTTGCCGTTGATACGCAAACCCAGCGGTGAAAAAGGCGTTACCGTGGCGTGAATGCCTTGAGCAGCAAGGGCCGCCTGCACTTCCTCTCGTCGAGCTTTGAGGGTGTTGACGCGCAAGTCCAGCGGCGCGGGTTGGTTCAAGCTGTCGACCAAGGGCCAGAATTCTGCGCCCAGCTGTGACTGCAGCGGCTCACAAAGCCATTGAGGCAGGTTGTGGCGCAATTTTTCAGGCAGAGCCGTGGGGTCGACTTGCGCCACCGTTTCCAGCCATCGCTGTTCATCGGGGCTGAGGGCCGCACGCAAAAAGCCGTCATTGCCCTGCCAGCCCAACAGCACCAGGCGGCGCTCCATCTCCCCTCTACCCGACTGAGCCAGGTGCTGAAACAACAGCCGTTGCCGCAGCACGGTGTAAGTGGTTTCAGCCAGCGTGTGGCGCTCACGCATGCCCAGCACGCGTTGCTGTCTGAAAAAGTCGGAAACCACGTTGTCCGCCGGAGCGGTGAATTGCAGCACCCGGTGCAGCAGTTCAGTGGCAAGTTCAAGCAGCGCGTTTGGGTGCATCGCCTGATTATCCTTGCACCGCAACGCCAGTGTTCAACGGCCTGTGCCACTGCGCAGCGGTTAGATCAAGCATCGGCACCCTGTGGCGGCATCATGATCAATTGAGACTGGCCGGTGGTCTGCACGACCACGCCCCGGTGCACCTTCAGCACACCTTCGATGCACCAGCGCAGCGCCAACGGGTACAGCAGGTGTTCTGCCGCCAGCACACGCCTGGACAGCGTTGCCTCATCATCTTGCGGCATGACGGGCACGGCCGCCTGGGCAATGATGGGCCCGTGATCCAGATCTTCGGTCACGAAGTGCACCGTGGCGCCTGCCAGCTTGCAGCCGGCTTCCAAAGCCCTTCGATGCGTTTGCAAGCCGGTGAAGGCCGGCAGCAAAGAGGGGTGAATGTTCAACAGTCGGCCTTCATAGCGGTTGACGAAAAACGGCGTCAAGATGCGCATGAAGCCGGCCAGCACCACCCAATCCGGGTTGAACCGGTCGACGCAATCTGCTAGTGCAGCGTCAAAAGCATCGCGGCTGGCGTGGGCGGTATGGTCAACCGTTGCCGTGGTAATGCCGAGCTCAGCCGCCAAGGCCAACGCGCCTGCGAGAGGCCGGTTGGTGACCACTGCTGCAATGCGGGCAGGCCAGCGTTCGGCGGCACAAGCCGCCGATATAGCGCGGAGGTTGGAGCCGCGGCCGGAGGCCAGCACAACAATGTTCTGCATAAAGGAAAAGTGTGAAATTTGGCGCAGAAGACATCCACGCAAAGACAAGCGGTTCGAATCCCTGCCTTGCGCAGCGTGGTGCGCAAGGCATCCGAATGCAAGGGCGAATCTACAATCCATAAAGCCGTTTGCGTTGTATTTTTTTCACGGCACTTCAACGAGCACGGCCCCGTCCCATGAAACAGCGAGTTCTTTCCGGCATGCGCCCCACTGGCGCTTTGCATCTGGGTCACTACCACGGTGCGCTGAAAAACTGGGTGCAATTGCAAGCCAGCCATGACTGCTTTTATTTTGTCGCTGATTGGCACGCACTGACGACTCACTATGAAAACCGCGAGGTCATCGAACGCAATGTCCACGACATGGTGGTTGACTGGCTCGCTGCTGGGCTGGACCCCGAGCAGTCAACGCTGTTCATTCAAAGCCGGATGCCGGAACACGCCGAGCTGTTCACTTTGCTTTCTTTTGGCACGCCGCTGGGCTGGCTTGAACGCGTGCCGACCTACAAGGACCAGATCGAACGCCTGAAAGACCGTGATTTGGCAACCTATGGTTTTTTAGGCTACCCCCTGATGCAGGCGGCAGACATATTGGTCTACAAAGCCGCTTATGTTCCAGTTGGCGAAGACCAGGCTTCGCACATCGAACTGACACGTGAAGTGGCGCGCCGCTTCAACCATCTCTATGGACGCCCGGCTGACTTTGCCGCCCAAGTGGCAGCCGTGCTGGCCCAGCTGTCAAAAGACGACGCGCGCTATTACGAAAAGCAACGCCGCCACTATGGTGAAACCGGTGATGCGGACAGCCTTGCGCGGGGCGCCGCAGTGGTGGCAAAAGTCCGCGCCGCTGCTACTGTGACAGCCGCTGACGAAGAATTGCTGCTGGGCCATTTGAAAGGCGCGGGGAAAACCGTGTTGCCTGAACCGCAGGCCCTGCACACGGAGGTTTCCAAGCTGCCTGGCCTGGACGGCACCAAAATGAGCAAGAGCTATGGCAACACGATTGCCATGCGGGAGGCGCCGGCGGATGTTGAACACAAGATCAGGCGCATGCCGACCGACCCTCAACGCGTTCGCCGCACCGACCCAGGCAACCCGGAAAATTGCCCCGTCTGGCAGTTTCACAAGGTGTATTCCAACGCCGGCGTGCAAGCGCAGGTGGTGCAAGGTTGCACCACGGCCGGTATCGGTTGTCTGGAATGCAAGCAGCCAGTGATCGACGCCATCCTCCAGGAGCAGCAACCGTGGCGCGAACGCGCCGAGCCTTATCTGCGCGACCCGCAGCGGCTGCAAGCCATCATCGCAGCAGGTACCGACCGGGCCCACGACGTGGCCCGCGAAACCCTGCAGGACGTGCGGCAGGCGATGGGGCTCAACTACTGAACTTGCCGATGCAAGATTTCATCACGCAACCAAAAAATGCGTGCGGTAGAAAACGAGCTCTTCGATTGATTCGTGAATGTCAGCCAGTGCCGTGTGCGCCTGTGCTTTTTTAAAGCCGGCCAGCAACTCTGGCTTCCAGCGCCGCGCCAATTCCTTGAGTGTGCTGACATCCAGGTTGCGGTAGTGAAAAAACGCTTCCAGCTGCGGCATGTCCTTGGCCAGAAACCGCCGGTCTTGGCAGATGCTGTTGCCGCACATCGGTGATTTGCCCCGCGGTACGTAGCGCTTCAGGAATTCGATGATTTGTGACTGCGCCTGCGCTTCGTCGATGGTGGAAGCCTTGACGCGGTCAATCAACCCGCTGCGGCCGTGCGTGCTTTTGTTCCACGCATCCATGGCGTCCAGCACCGCGTCGCTCTGGTGAATGGCCACAACCGGGCCTTCCACGCGGGTCAACAATTGCGGGTCCGTCACCACCACGGCCATTTCGATGATGCGGTCGGTGAACGGATCAAGCCCGGTCATTTCAAGGTCGATCCAGACCAAATTTTGTTCGTGGCTGGACAACACGGGCGGCGTTGCGGGGTCGGTCATGTCAAAAGCTCTTTGTGGACAGGAGCGCAAGCCTACACTGCACACCCATGCCTGCTGCCCCTCTTGCGTTGAGTTTGATTTTTACCGTCGCCTTGCTGGCGTCGCTGCTGACAAAATTTTGGCTGACCACGCGCCAGATGCGTCACGTGGCCTTGCACCGCAACACGGTGCCACTTGCTTTCACGTCGTCGATCTCGCTCAGCGACCACCAGCGCGCGGCCAGCTACACCCTGGCGAAAGGCC
>JANXMO010000602.1 GCA_025354615.1 Burkholderiales bacterium
GGCTGCCGGTGCTCGACCTGGTGCTGCGTGACACCGCCAATCCGCACTCGGTGGCATTCCAGGTCAAAGGCCTGTCCGAATACGTGGCACGGCTGGAGGCCAGCCACGGCCACTTTGCCAGCAGCATCTTGCAGCCGGCGCAGGCTGCGCTGCGCGCATTGCAGCCGGCTGAACTGCACCCGGAAAGCCCTGCGATGGCGCAAGTGCTCGCGCAGGTGCACCGCATGGCGTTCGCGGTGTCCGACGAGCTGACGCTCAAATTTTTCTCGCACGCCGCCTCGCGCAGTGTGCTGTCACTGGCAGCCTGAACGATGGACGGGCCCATCGGCGAGCCGCCTCAGCAAATGCTGCCTTGGGCGCCAGTGCCGCCGCTGCCGGTGGGCTTGCAAGCGCAGATGCCGCCCGGGCCAGTGCGCTACATCGTGGAACACGAAACGCGCTATGACTACACAGCGCCGGTGTCCCAGTCCTGGCAACTGGCCCGGCTGACCCCACGCCAATTGCCTTGGCAAAACGTGCTCTCGCATGCCCTGCACATCCATCCTGCGCCCGATGAACGCCATGGCGCGCGCGACAGCTTCGGCAACTGCATCACCCACTTCGGTTTGCACGCCGCGCACCGTTTGCTGCGGGTGGACATGCAATGTGTGGTTGAAATCGGCGAGCGGCCCGCACCCGATACTGCCGCAGATATGCCCTGGGAAAACGTGCGCGAGGTCATCCGCTTCGGCTTGGCTGACGCCGCGCGCTCGACCGACACAACGCACACCGAGGAATTGCTGGCCGCGTCCAGCATGGCCGAGCCCACGCCGCTCGTGCCGTTGTCGGAAGCGGCCCGCCTGTATGCGCAGGCCTCACTGACGCCGCGCCGCGGCTGGCTTGCCGCGGTGAGCGATTTGATGCACCGCATCCACGCCGATTTCGAATTCAAACCCGGCGCTACCACCGTCACCACGTCGGTCGACGAGGTACTCGCACAGCGCAGCGGCGTCTGTCAGGATTTCGCCCACTTGATGCTGGCTTGCCTGCGTGGCCACGGCTTGCCGGCACGCTATGTTTCAGGCTACTTGCTGACCAACCCGCCGCCCGGCACGCCACGCCTGATGGGCGTGGACGCATCCCACGCCTGGGTGGCTGCCTATGCACCGCCGTTTGGCTGGGTCGAGTTCGACCCCACCAACGACCAGCGCGCCGACCGGCGCTACATCACGCTGGCCTGGGGTCCTGATTTTGGTGACGTGGTACCACTGCGCGGCGTCATTTTGGGCGGCGGTGGCGGGCAGGGCATGGACGTGGCCGTCAGCGTGGTGCCGCAGTTTTAAACTTGGGTTGAGACCGAGCCAGTCGTCGCGCTCTCTCGTACAAAGCAGTGCTGCCATTGGCAATCGCCGCGCCCCTTAATTCTGCCAACAAGGGTGTGGTGTGGCCTCCTTCTCGTTGTTGTTTGGCAAGCGCAAGAAAATCCGCAATCGCCTTTTTCCTGACGGCGGGCGTCAATTGCATCAATGTGGCCCCCCACGCTGAGACGGTAAGGCCGCCAGCGCTTGCGCAGCAGTTTTTAGCTCCCTCCATCGGTCCAGTTTTCTATTGGGATTGGTCGCGATTTTTTCCTTTACCGGGCGGCTTCAAGTTGGGGCGAATGAATGGATGAACTTTGGGCGCCGCAAGTGCACAGGCAGCCAGTTCCCGGGGAAGCAACTGCTGAGCAATGGCGTCCAAATGTGGCGTGTTCAAACGCTGAAACGACGTTTCTCCTGCGACACGAATTTGCAAGCCGATGCGCGGCGCTGCCGCTGCCAACGCAGCACGCGACCGGCGTGGAAAACGGTCGGCAATGTTTTTAAGCAACTTTTTGGGCAGTTGTTGTAAACCGTGGGAATCTGGCAGGGTTGAAGCTTGGTCGCCCGAGCTGTCGCCAACGCGATCAATACGTTGCTTGACAGATCGACCGTCTGTCGGCACATCAGAACGGTGTTTAGAGATCGACATGGCTGGGCTTTCAAAATGTGAATCAAGCGTCAGTGTCGAGCCGGAGTTAATCGCAAGGTGGTCAAAAAGCACATCGCTGTGCGGAGACCCGAAAACCG
>JANXMO010000682.1 GCA_025354615.1 Burkholderiales bacterium
GGCTGGCTGGCCTGGTGTTTTTCGCACCAGGCGCGGCTCATGATGGGCACGGTGGACAGGTGCTGCAAGAAAACGGGGTTGACTTCCTTTTGTGTGAACTCAACCGTCAACGCGTCGATTTTCTTGGGCTCGCCCAGCGCCACCGCGTAGGCGCGCAGGTCGGAGGTGTCTTGCGCCGCGCGGTGGATCGAAAACACCACATCGTCAGCGCTGAACGGCGTGCCGTCATGGAACTTGACGTTCGGCCTGAGCTTGACGCGCCAGCGCAGTGGCGACAGCGGCTGCCACTCGGTGGCCAGCGCCGGCTCCAGCGCCAGCTGGCGGTCACGCGCCACCAGCGTTTCATAGACTTGCCCGTTCAACGCGTTGGTCAGCAACTCGTTCTGGGCGTGGGGGTCCATCGTTTGGGCGTCGCCCTGGGTGGCCCAGCGCAAAGTTTGCGCCGATACATGGATGGGCAGGGCGGCCGCGGCGGCCATCACGGCGCTGCCCATCCACACCCACGGTTTGTTTGCAGGATTTTTCATTGGACTCAACCTAGAAACGGCAGTTGAACGCACTTGAGCGGGTCGTGATGCGGTGCGCTGGCAAGGCGTGACGATGCGGCGCGGTCACTGGTGTTCCTCCGTGCTCCGCACTCCGGTATTCGCCCTTGGGACTGATGCCGGACACAGACAGTCCCTGCGGACTGTCTGTCGCCTGCAGCAGGCCATCGGCCTCAGGCCGATGGCGGCCCGGCGGGCTCATGCCCGCAAGGAGGAGCAACGCCGCCAACGCGCCGCAGCGCGGCCCGCTCAGGTGCGTAGCGCTACCACCTGTAAGGTGAGCACGGCCGTGGGCGAAAAAGTGAGCAGGCATAAAAACCTTGCAAGCGGATATGAGCGGTCAACCGCCGTTTCTGGGTTCAACACGTTGCAGTGGCACAAGCCAGCGGCAAAGTATGACCCAAGCGTTGCAGCAAGGCTGCCTGTGGGGAATGCCTCTATGCGGTCACGACTGCCGCTGTGCGCATCTTTTTGACGAGCTCCGCGTCAACCCACAACTGCTCCAGATGTGCGAACTTCCACTGGCTGTTCGATTCGCGCGCCTGAATCCGGTCGACACACGACGGCAAGCTCAAATCGAGCAACTCGACTGAAATCGGCAAGTTGGTCAGCGTCGAAAAAAACACCCGCACTTTCGGCAGCACCATCGACGTGGCGTGTTGCTCAACCACCACCGCCAGGCGGCCGGACTGCATACGCACCAGCGAGCCGATCGGATAAATCCCCATGCTTTTGACAAAGGCCTGGAACACGGCTTCATCAAACTGGCCTTCACGCCATGAGGCCATGCGCGCCATTGAGTCGGCTGGGTCCCAACCGGCCTTGTAGGGCCGGTTCGACGTGATGGCGTCATAGACGTCGCACACCGCGCCCATTCGTGCATACAAAGTGATGTCGGACCCGCTCAACTGGTGGGGGTACCCTTTGCCATCAGGGCGTTCATGGTGGTGCAGACACACATCCAACGCGGCCTGCGGTGTTGCGCTGCCGCTTGACAGCAATTCATGCCCGCGCAGCGGGTGGCTGCGCATGATGGTGAACTCCGTTTCGGTCAACTTGCCCGGCTTGTTCAAAATGTCCAGCGGCATCGAGGCCTTGCCCATGTCGTGCAGCAGGCCCGCCATGCCGGCTTCACGCGCCTGCACTTCGGTCATGCCGAGCTGGCGCGCCAGCGCCACCATCAGTGCGCACACCGCCACCGAATGCATGTAGGTGTAATCGTCATGCGTTTTCAGGCGTGACAGACTGACCATTGCGCCGGGGTTGCGCCAGACGGACTCGGTTACGTCGCTCACCAGATCGACGCACGACTGAGTATCGAGCGCATGGCCGAGCCGCGCCTGATTGAACATCGACGTGACCGCCTCGCGCGACTTGCTGACCAAGGCGGCCGCCCGCCGCGACTCATCGTTGAAACTGCTGCTTGGCGGCGGTGGTGCACCTGCGGCGGGCGATGCGGCCGACACGGGTGACCGCGGTACAGTGGCGACTGCAGGCAGACGTTCACCACGCGCCACGCTGACGCCTTCGTCGGGTGCCACCACATCGAGGCCCTTGTCGACGTCGATCACGCATTCGGCCACGGCACTGGCACGCAGCTTTTGCAAATCGGCCGAGTCTTGCAACACGAATCGCGTTTTCCAGAATGGATGGTCGATCCACGCGCCGCACAGCGCATGCAAGTGCATGCCCATGCGAACTTGGTCAACGCGAATTTTTTTCAGCATGAATGGCTTGACGAAAAAGGCTCGGCCCGTCGTGGGTCATGGCGTTATATCGGCGCACCGGTCAAGCCGCTTGAACAACGGCAGCATGAAAAAAGCCGCTGGATCACAGCGGCCAGGGTAACGCGGAAAAGCGGTGTCAGCGGAACCGCGATTGCGGCACGGTGCGCAATTCGCCCGGCAGCGAACCAATGTACTGCGCCAGCTCTTTCAGTTCCGCGTGCGAAAACTGCAAAGCCATGCCGCCCATGATGGGGTTGGCCCGGCCCACCTGCGGGTTGCCTTTGGTTTGATAGGCCTTCAAGGCCACGTAAAGATAGTCGGGATGCTGCCCGGCCAGCTTCGGGTAGCTGGGATCGATCGGCTTGCTGAAATTTTCACCGTGGCAGGAGACACAGTTGGCCCGCTTCAGCAGCTCGCCCACATGGGCCGACGGTGGCTGCGCCGGAGTGGCGGGCAAAGGTTGGGTGCGCGGCGCCTGCGCTTCGTAAAAGGCAGACAAATCAGCAATGTCCTGGTCCGAGAGCGGTGCGGCCACGCCCTTCATCGTCGGGTGTTTGCGGTCACCCTTGCGATAGGCTTTCAGGGCTGAGGCAATGTAGGCTGCGTTCTGACCCGAGATCATCGGCACCCGGTGCACTTCGGGAAAACTCGCCTGGTAACCGGGAATGCCATGGCAACCGATGCACATGGCTGCTTTGCTATTGCTCGCTTGCCCGGTTTCGGCCTGAACAGGCGCAGCCGCCAAGGCGAACCACATGGGCAAAAGCGCTGAAACGATCTTGAAGGCCGACGTCGTCATGGTCATGCAGAATTCGAAAGGCAACTTTGAATTATAGGGGCCGCCCTTGTCTGAAACCCTGCCTGCGCCGTTGTGCCAGCCCGTCACCCTCACCGGCCGTCATGCCACGCTGGAGCCGTTGACGCCTGCGCACCTGGCCGGTCTTCAAGCGGCCGTGCACGATGGTGAGCTGTGGCGCCTGTGGTGCACCTGGGTGCCGGCACCCGAGGCGATGGCCGCGGAAATCGAACGCCGTCTGGCTTTTCAAGCCGCGGGCAGCTGGCTGCCTTTTACGGTGTTCGACCCCAGCGGCTGCATCGTCGGCATGACGTCGTACATGAATATCGACGCCGTTCACCGCCGGCTGGAAATCGGCTCCACCTGGTACGCGCAAAGCGCCCAGCGCAGCGCGCTGAACACGCAGTGCAAGCGGCTGCTGCTCGGCCATGCATTTGACACGCTGGCCTGCATTGCGGTCGAGTTGCGCACCCACCGCCTGAACCAGCCCAGCCGCCGCGCCATCGAACGCCTGGGCGCGCAACTCGACGGCGTTTTGCGCCACCACATCCGCATGAATGACGGCACGCTGCGTGACACCGCCATTTACAGCATCACGAACACCGAATGGCCCGCGGTGCGCTCGCATCTGGAGTGGCAGCTGCGCAAGCCGCGCTGAAAGCAAAGTGACACAAGCTCAGTCCTCCGAGCCGTCGCCATCCAACAGCTCAAATGCACACCTCGGCAAAGGCCAAAGTCGCGCCGCTATGCTGCGCGACTTTGGTTGTAAATGAACGCTTTGGGTGGCTTGGCCCGCGCCATGTTGATTTCTTTTCGTTTTAGCCATGGCGGTTTGCCGTGGCGTGGTGCCATGGCGTTGCATCGTCATGCGGCCCGCTTTGGCGTGGCCGCGGTCGTCGCGTCAGGTTGCTTGCTGTCGTCCGGTTGCGCCCAGTTGGCTTTCTGGAAAAAGAAGCCCGATGTGGCGGCGGATGCAGCGGCCATTGCCGCAGCTCGGGTGGTCGACGTCTACCGTGTCAGTATTGACGTGGACAACGCCGCCAGCAACGCCGCGGCGCGCGACATCCGCACGCTGCTGACCGAATTTCTGGACCTTTCGCGGTTTCAAAAAGTACCCGCTGCCGACAGTGTCGACAGCACGGAAATTGACCGGCTGATCGCCGCGGCGCCAGCACAGGCACGCGCGCTGCTTGAAACGCAGGGCTATTTCAATGCGCAGGTGCAGGCACAGCACCAGCCACAACCTGCGGAAACGACGGCGAGCAACGGCGCGGCGCTGCCGCAAGTACGCCTCAATGTGCAGCCGGGTGCGCGCGCACAAGTGCGGCAAGTGGCGTTGAATACCACCGGCCCGCTGGAAGTGGCGGCGCGTGAGGAAGGCAGTGCCGCCGCCAGCTTGGTCACGCGGCTGCGGCAGGACTGGGCGCTGCCGCCCGGCCAGCCGTTTCGCCAGCCGGCGTGGGACGGCGCCAAGAACGGCACGCTGGCGCAGGCCCATGCCAGCGGCTACCCCACTGCCAGCTGGCAGCGCACGGCGGCTGACATTGATGCCGACGCCAACACCGCCGCACTCGACCTGCTGCTCGACAGCGGCCCGCTGTTCCGCCTCGGCGCGCTGCGCATTGAGGGCCTGCGGCGCTATGGCGAGCCGACCGTGCGGCGCCTGTCCACCTTCAGCCCGGGCACGCCGTACAGCGAAACGCTGCTGCTCGACTTCCAGGACCGGCTGCAGAAATCAGGGCTGTTCGAAGGCGCCGCGGTCGACATCGACCCCGACCCGACCACGGCCGACGCCGCGCCGGTGCGGGTGCAAGTGCGCGAGCTGCCGCTGCAGCAGGCCACGCTGGGTGTGGGCTACAGCGCCAACACCGGCGCGCGTTTCACGCTTGAGCACACTCACCGCCAGCCGTTCGGTCAGCCGTGGATCGCCAAAAACAAATTCGAACTCGGCCCCTCGCTCAAATCCTGGACGGGTGACCTGGTGTCGTACCCGCTGG
>JANXMO010000693.1 GCA_025354615.1 Burkholderiales bacterium
CAGGTCGGAATTTCCAGGTCGGGCGAGGTCGGGCCTTCCGGCAAGTCACCCACATCCGCACCCAGCAGCCCGTGCATGAAGGCGTAATGAAAGCCGTTTTCCCACACGAAGCGCGCGCCCAACGTGCCGACGATGCCGGTGAACAGAGCGCCCGCCAGCAGCCCGAACAGTGTCAGCCACTTCGCTTTGGCCGGCGGCAAGGCGCGCACCAGCACGTCCACACCGACGTGGGTGCCATGGCGCACGCCGTAGGCAGCGCCGAACTTGGCCATCCAGACGAACATGTAGATGCACAGTTCCTGCGCCCAGCTGACGTTCATGCGGATCGTCCAGTCCTGGACGTAGGGCACGCCGGATAGAAAGCGGTGCACCACCGCGAGAAAAATCACTACCGTGGCGGCGCCCATGAGGAAGGTGATCAGCCATTCCTCCAGGTGGTTCAGGAGTCGGTTCATCGGGGCAGTCTCGTGTGTTGGCAACGGGCGGCGCGCGGCCGGCTTGCCCCAGCGGGCAGGCGGCGCGAGCTCATCAAATCAGATAGATCGCTTTGCGCCAAGCAGGCGCGGAAGCAGTGCACAGCGCCTGCGCGCCGAGCGGGTGCTTTTTTCAAAGCCCCGCTGGCGCGCCGCGTTTCAGCGCGGGTGCGTGGTGGTGCTGATTACTTCGGTGCCACGAAGCCGGCCGCCTTGTAGACGCCATCAATCGTTGACTTGCCGACACGCGACTCCATTTCCTTGTGCACCGTCATCAGCGCCTTTTTCCACTCGGTCAGCTCGGCCGCTGTCGGCGTGTAGACGGTGGACTTGCCGCTGGCCTTGATTTTCTCGAGCGCACTGGCGTTTTCCGTGGCCGCAATGGCGTTGGCGTAGGTCGTGGCGTCTTTCACCGCGCCTTCGAGCGTGGTGCGGATGTCCGCCGGCAGGCTTTCCCAGAACTTCTTGTTGACGATCAAGGCATAGGCCAGGTGGCCGTGGTTGGACAGCGTGATGTGCTTTTGCACTTCGAAGGTTTTCTGTGTGTAGAAGTTCGACGGCACGCCTTCGGTGCCATCGACCACGCCCGACTGCAGCGCCTGGTACAGCTCCGAGAATGCCATCACCTGCGGAATGGCGCCCAGCGCGCGCATTTCAGCGTCCAGCACCTTCG
>JANXMO010000697.1 GCA_025354615.1 Burkholderiales bacterium
CGATAAGGAGACGCACCACTGACGCGGTTATTGGCTGTGTGTGCGCTTTCCCGGCGATTTTTTAAAAGGTTGACCTCTTCATGAAGTTCCACCTTTCAGGCCACACGATGGGACTTGGCGGCAAGTTGTCCATGGGTGCCTTTCTTATGGTGGCCACAACGCTGGCCGTGCTGATTGCCGCGATTTCGTATTCGGTCTCTGGCCTGATCGAAAAAGCCGCCAGCGCCGAAATGACAGACAAAAACCCAGCTGCTGGTGACCTTGATAGACGCATCTGACAAAGAGCTGCGTACCCGTATAACGCAGCAAAACGCTGCGCTGGTGGAACAAATGGCCGCTGCCGCCAGCAGTTTGAATACCCGGGCGCACGAGCTGGTGCAGTCGGTCACGGCATTCAAACTCACGACGGTTTGAGTCGCTGACACGCCCAGGCCTGCAGCTCAAAGCGATGGAAACCGTCGTTTGCGTTGTGCGGTGTAAGCCCACCATGGCGCGGCTGGCGCGCCCTGCATGAAATCGGTGGCTGCCATGAAGGTGTCGAGCACGCAAGGGTCATGGCGCTGGCCGGTGGATTTGCACAGGCGGCAGTACAAGGCATAGGCGTCTTGCCCGCAAAGGTCAGCCGGCGCCTGGATACCAATGGCCCGCAAATCAGCCGCGATGGCGGGGCCGATATTGGGCAGCTGTTCCAGTGCCATGCACTCTGCCGGGGTGTGCGCCTTGGGCGATTTGATGACCATGCTGCAAAGCCGCCCGTTGTCAGCGCAAGGCGGCAGGCCGGATCAGCCCGACCGCCCAGCCCTCGATTTCAAAACTGCTGCCTTCCGCGGGCACGACCAGCGTCTCGAAGTCAGGGTTTTCGGGCACCAATTCGATGCGGCCGCGGTTGCGCCGAAACCGCTTCACCGTCACCTCATCGCCCAGCCGGGCGACGACGATCTGGCCATTCTTGGCCTCACTGGTTTTTTGGACCGCGAGCAGGTCGCCATCGAGAATGCCGGCATCGCGCATGCTCATGCCGCGCACCTTCAACAGGTAGTCGGGCCGGTGGGCAAACAACGTGGCGGCCACGGTGTAGACCTGGTCGACATGCTCTTGCGCAAGAATGGGGCTGCCGGCGGCCACGCGGCCGATCAGCGGCAGCAGCAGCTGTGCCATGCCGGGCAGGGCCAGTGTCAATTGATGCTGCGGCCGGGCTGAGCGGGCCTGGTGAATGTCTTGCAGCAGCGCCGCCGGCAGGCGGATGCCGCGTGAGGTGCCGCCCACCAGTTCAAGTGCGCCTTTGCGGGCCAGCGCCTGCAAATGCGCTTCTGCCGCATTGGCTGATTTGAAGCCCAGCTCAGCGGCAATTTCAGCCCGCGTGGGCGGCGCGCCGGTGCGCTCGATGGTCTGGCGAACGAGGTCCAGAATCTGCTGTTGGCGTGCGGTCAGCAACGGCCTGGGCTTGTCGTGCATGTCGTCTCTCGAAAGCCGGGGCGGGCTGGTTGAACATCGCAAGTCCACCACCAACACAACCCTTGAATGATGAGGAAAAACTGTATTTTTATACAGTATATTGAAAATGCCAAGTGCAATTCGCAAGATCATCGTACTGGCCACCGGCGGCACGATTGCGGGCACGGCGGCGCGTTGTGACGACCACACCGGCTATGCCGCCGCGCAGTTGGACGTCGCGCAATTGCTGGCCGCGGTGCCGGCGCTGCAGGGTGTGCCGCTTGAAGCCGAGCAACTGGCGCAGGTCGACAGCCGGGACATGTCGCCGGCCCTGTGGCAGCGGCTGGCCAGCTGCTGCGCGCAGCAGCTGGCGCGCGACGACGTGGCCGGCGTCGTCGTCACCCACGGCACCGATACGCTGGAAGAAACCGCTTATTTTCTGCACCGTGTGCTGGCGCCCGCCAAACCGCTGGTGTTGACGGCGGCCATGCGGCCGGCCACGGCACTGCTGGCGGACGGACCGCAAAACCTGCTCGATGCCGTCACGCTGGCGCGCTGGCCGGGCGCTGCGGGTGTGTGCGTGGTGATGGCGGGCAGCGTGTTCGGCGCAGCCGACGTTCGCAAGATGCACACCCAGCGGCCCGACGCTTTCACCGCTGGCGACGCCGGCTCGTTGGCCCGTGTGCTGCAAGGCAGCGTGCAGCGCTGGCGGCCGTGGCCGAGCGGCACGCCGCTCGGCCTGCGTTGCATTGAACAAGACCCGGCCACTTGGCCGCGCATCGAAATCGTGCTCAACCACGCCGGCGCCGATGGCCGCGTGGTCGAAGCGCTGCGGGCCGTTGGCGTTGAAGGCATTGTTGCTGCCGGCACGGGCAACGGCACGCTCAGCGCGCCCTTGACCGCCGCGCTGCAGAGGGCGCGGCAGGCCGGCATCCATGTGTTGCGCAGCACGCGCTGCGCCGCCGGGCCCGTGCTTGCCACGCCGTTCGATGATGGCTTCGAGAGCGCCGGCGAAATGACGGCCGTGCAGGCGCGCGTTGAACTGCTGCTGCAGTTGCTGGCCGCCTCGGCGTGAGGCGGTGATCCGGCGGCGGGCTGTGGTGTGGTGTGATGACGCGAGTTACGCGACCTTCAGTCCCACATCGATGTTGCCGCGGGTGGCGTTCGAATAAGGGCACACGCCGTGCGCCGCTTCAACCAGTTGTTCCGCCACCGCCCGCTCGAGGCCCGGCACAGTCACCGTCAGGTCGACCTTCAAGCCAAAGCCGGCCGGGATGGCGCCGATGCCGACGTCGGCGCTGACCTGCACGCCGTCGGGCAACGCCACTTTCTGCATCGCGGCGACGTGTTTCAACGCGCCCAGAAAACATGCCGAATAACCAGCGGCGAACAGCTGTTCCGGGTTGGTGCCGCCGGTGCCGGCGCCGCCCATTTCGCGGGGTTTGACGAGCTTGATGTCCAGCACACCGTCGTCTGAGCGCGAGGCGCCGTCGCGGCCTCCGGTGGAGGTGGCGTGGGCGGTGTAGATGATTTTTTCTGGGGAGGCCATGGTGATGTTCCTTGATGGAGGTCAGGGGAGTGAAGTGCAGCCGCCTTGCGGGAGGCTGCCGGTGAAAAGCAGACGATAAGCGGCTGCGGCCAACATGCTCATTTTGGCTTGACGGGCCCGTCGATCAACGCACTCAGCTCCAGCCAGCGCGCCTCCAGCTGGTCGATCTCGGGCAGCAGGGCTTTCAGCCGCCGGCCTTGTTGCGCTGCGTCGCTGCTGCCGAAGCCTTTGGCCAGCGCCGCTTCCAGCGTTTGCCGTTCGGCGGACAGTCGCGCCAGCTGCGCCTCGACGTCGATCAACGCTTTGCGCGCCGCCTTCACGGCTTGGGCGTTGGCTGGCTGCGGAGGCGGCGTGGCAGGTGGTGCTGGCGACACCGCGGCGCCAGCGGTGGCTTTTTTGCCGGCAGCACCGGCATCGCGCTGCGCGCGCGCCTGGTCGCGGGCGGTGTCGAGCAGGTACTTCTGGTAATCGTCCAGGTCGCCGTCGAAGGGGCGCACGCCGCCGTCGGCGACCAGCCAGAACTCGTCGCACACCTCGCGCAGCAGCGCACGGTCATGGCTGACGAGCATCAGGCTGCCCTCGAACTCGTTCAGCGCCATCGACAGCGCCTCACGCGTGTCCAGGTCCAGGTGATTGGTCGGCTCGTCGAGCAACAGCAAGTTGGGCCGCTGCCACACCAGCATGGCCAGCACCAGCCGGGCTTTTTCACCGCCACTGAGCGTGCCCACGGCCTGGTTCACCATGTCGGCCGCAAAACGGAATTGGCCGAGGAAGTTGCGCAAGTCTTGTTCGCGCCCCGGCGGCCCGGCATCGCGGGCCAGGCGGATCATGTGGGCCAGCGGCGATTCATCCGGCCGCAGCACGTCGAGTTCCTGCTGGGCAAAGTAGCCGATTGCCAGGCCTTTGCCTTCGGTCACGCTGCCGCCCAGCGCCGGCTGGGTGCGCGCGATGGTCTTGACGACGGTCGACTTGCCTTGCCCGTTGGCGCCCAGAATGCCGATGCGCTGGCCGGCCAGCACCGAGCGGTTGATGTTGCGCACGATGATGGTGTCGCCATAGCCGCACGCGGTGTCCTGCAGTGACAGCATCGGGTTGGGCAGGCTCAGCGGCTCTTTGAATTCGAATGAGAAGTCGCGTGCCGTCAGCACCGGCGCCAGCCGCTCCATGCGGTCGAGCGCCTTGACGCGGCTTTGCGCCTGCTTGGCCTTGCTGGCCTTGGCTTTGAAGCGGTCGATGAACTTCTGCAGGTGCGCCATTTTTTCGCGCTGCTTCTCGTAGCCGGCTTGCTGCTGCAGCATGCGCTCGGCGCGCATTTCCTCGAAGGCGGTGTAGTTGCCGGTGTAACGCGTCAGCTTGGCGTCTTCCAGGTGCAGCGTGACGCGGGTGATCGCATCGAGAAACTCGCGGTCATGGCTGATGACCAGCAGCGTGCCGTCATAGCGTTTGAGCCAGGCTTCCAGCCAGACCAGCGCGTCCAGGTCCAGGTGGTTGGTCGGTTCGTCGAGCAGCATCAGGTCCGCCGGGCACATCAGCGCGCGGGCCAATTGCAGCCGCATGCGCCAGCCGCCGGAAAAGCTGTTGACCGGCGCATCGAGCTGCTCCGGCTTGAAGCCCAGGCCCATCAGCAGCGCCTGCGCCCGCGGCCGGGCGTCGAACGAGCCGGCATCGGCCAGTGCCTGGTAGGCATCGGCGATCGCATGGCCGTCATCGCTGGCTTCGGCGCCGTCGAGCAGCGCCTGCGCTTCCATCAGCCGCGTGTCGCCTTCAAGCACGAAGTCGGTCGCGCCGTCGTCGGTCTCGGGCATTTCCTGCGCCACTTCGCCGATGCGCCAGCGCGGCGGCATGCCGACGTCGCCGCCATCCGACTGCAGCCGCTGCGTCAACAGCGAGAACAGCGACGACTTGCCCGCGCCGTTGCGCCCGACGAGGCCGACTTTTTCACCCGGCTGCAGCGTGACGGTCGCCGCTTCGAGCACCAGCTTTGCGCCGCGGCGCAGCGTCACTTCACGAATAGCGATCATGCTGCCGCAC
>JANXMO010000001.1 GCA_025354615.1 Burkholderiales bacterium
CTCATTGCCAATCGCGGCGAGATCGCTTTGCGAGTGCAACGCGCTTGCCGTGAAATGGGCATCAAGTCGGTCGTTGTCTACTCGGAAGCGGACCGCGACGCCAAATACGTGAAACTGGCCGACGAAGCGGTTTGCATCGGCCCGGCCGCTTCGGCGAAGAGCTACCTCAACATGCCGGCCATCATCTCGACCGCCGAGGTCACCGATGAGGAAGCCATTCACCCCGGCTACGGCTTTTTGTCTGAAAACGCCGACTTTGCCGAGCGAGTGGAACGCAGCGGCTTCACTTTCATCGGCCCGTCACCCGAGTGCATTCGCATCATGGGCGACAAGGTGTCGGCCAAGCAGGCGATGCTCAAATCCGGCGTGCCCTGCGTGCCGGGTTCGGAAGGCGCGCTGCCCGACGACCCGAAGGAAATCGTTCGTGCCGCACGGGCGGTGGGCTACCCGGTCATCATCAAGGCGTCAGGCGGCGGCGGTGGCCGTGGCATGCGTGTGGTGCACACCGAGGCGGCGCTGCTCAACGCCGTGCAAACCACGCGCGCCGAAGCCGGCGCGGCGTTTGGCAACCCGGCGGTCTACATGGAAAAATTCCTGCAGAACCCGCGCCACATTGAAATCCAGGTGCTGGCCGACCAGCACCGCAACGCCGTGTGGCTGGGCGAGCGCGACTGCTCGATGCAACGGCGCCACCAAAAAATCATCGAAGAAGCGCCTGCCTGCGGCATCGCCCGGCGGGTGATCGAGCGAATTGGCGACCGCTGCGCGGCCGCATGCAAGAAAATTGGCTACCGTGGCGCCGGCACCTTTGAATTCCTTTATGAGAACGGGGAGTTCTTCTTCATCGAGATGAACACGCGGGTGCAGGTCGAGCACACGGTGACCGAGATGGTGACCGGCATTGACATCGTGCAGCAGCAAATCCGCATTGCCGCCAATGAAAAACTTCCGTTCACGCAGCGCCAGGTGCAAACGCGCGGCCATGCGATTGAATGCCGCGTCAATGCTGAAGACCCCTACACCTTCACGCCGTCGCCGGGGCGTATCACCACATGGCATCCGCCGGGCGGGCCTGGTGTGCGGGTGGATTCACATGTTTATGCCAACTACTTCGTGCCGCCGCACTATGACTCGATGATCGGCAAAATCATCGTTCACGGCGATACCCGGGAGCAGGCTCTGGCCCGCATGCGCATCGCCCTGCTCGAAACGGTGATCGAAGGCATTTCGACCAATGTGCCCTTGCACCGCGAACTGATGGCTGACGCCAAATTCATTGAAGGCGGCACCAGCATCCATTACCTGGAAAGCTGGATGAGCGAGCACAAGCGGTGAGTGCTGCCGATGCCACCTTGACCGAGCTGGTTTTGCTGGCGCCGCCAGAAGTGGTGGAGGCGGTGTCGGACGCGTTGATGGACGGGCTGGGGGCTTTGTCGGTGTCGGTGGAAGACGCCGATGCCAGTACCGCGGCCGAGGACGCGCTGTTCGGTGAGCCCGGCCTGCCAGCGCCGCGCGCCGCCTGGCGCCGCTCGATGCTGAAGGCGCTGTTCAACAGCAACGCCGAGGCCACCGAGGCGGCCGCCTGGTTGCTGGCGCAAAAAGACAGCGAACCGGTGCAGCTGGTGGCGCTGGCCGATGTGCCTGCCCAGGACTGGGTGCGGTTGACGCAATCGCAGTTCGCGCCGGTCGATATATCGCCGGGTTTTTGGGTCGTGCCGAGTTGGCACGCGGTGCCACCAGATGCCCGCTGCGTTATCCGGCTTGACCCGGGGCTGGCATTCGGCACCGGCACCCACCCGACCACCCGCATGTGCCTGCGTTGGCTGGCGCGCCAGGCAGGCCTTGGCCGTACTGACTGGCCGCGCGTGCTGGATTACGGTTGCGGTTCCGGCATCTTGGCCATCGGCGCGGCGCTGCATGGCGGGCGGAACATCGACGCGGTAGATATTGACCCGGCAGCCGTTGAATCCACCCGCGCCAATGCGCAGGCCAACGGGGTGGTGTTGAACAGCGGCTTGCCCGATGTCATCGGCCCGCCTGGCCGGGCGTATGGATTGGTGTTGGCCAATATCCTGGCAACGCCTTTAAAGCTGCTGGCCCCGCTGTTGTGCGGCCATGTGGCGGCGGGCGGTGACTTGGTCTTGGCGGGCATTCTCGAGCGGCAGGCGCAGGAGCTGCAGCAGGCTTATGCCCCGTGGCTGCCGCTGGTTGTTGCGGACAGCGAAGACGGCTGGATTTTGATGACCGCCCGGCGCTCCGCCTGATTTCACTCCCTCCGCTTTCCCGCCCACGGCCATGAACCTCGCCACCCGCTGCAGCGCATGTGACACCGTGTTTCGCGTGGTCGAAGACCAGCTCAAAGTGTCGGAAGGCTGGGTGCGTTGCGGGCGCTGTGACACCGTCTTCAACGCCACCGACCAGTTGTTCGACCTGACCGTTGAAAAGCCGCGCTTGGTGGCCGACCCGGTGCTCTATGCATCCGAGGCAGCGCCCGTGGTGGAGACAGTTGAGGCGGCAGCTCGCCATGAGGTGGCGGCTCCCACTGCAGGAGCCGAGTGGCCCAGCCAGGCGCCTGAGCCGGGCTGGCGTGCAGAAGAATCGTTTGCACTGCCGCTCTACGACACCCATATGGCGACGCCGCCCACGCCATTCGAAGAAGAACCACAACAACCTGTCGCGCCGCTCGACACCTTCGCCGCCGCGGACCCCCACGCCGAGCTGCTGCTCGCCGTGCCAGGCGCCGATGCACCGCACGCCATGGCCGCCGCATTTGCCGCTGCTGCGCCGGTGGCGCCGGCCGGTGCGGCAGTCATGCCCGACAACAACACGCCGGGCATCCCTGAATTTTTACGCCACGCTGAACGTCATGCGCGCTGGCAGCGCCCCGCGGTGCAGTGGGCCGTGCGCGCGGCCGCGCTGTTGCTGCTCTTGATGCTGGCAGCGCAGGTCGTGCACCACCTGCGTGACGGCATTGCCGCGCGCTGGCCGGCGCTGACTGGCCCGCTTACGGCCTGGTGCAGCCTGGCGGCTTGTCGTATCGAGCCGCTACGCCGGATTGCCGACGTGACGGTCGAGAACACCGCTTTGGCGCCGGCAACCGCAGGCGCCGGTACTTTTTTGTTGTCTGTTACGTTGCGCAACCGCGGCCGCCTGCCGCTCGCCATGCCCGATATCGATTTGAGCTTGACCGACACCCGTGGCGAATTGGTGGCGCGGCGGGCGTTGGCGCCGAGCCAGTTTCAAAATTTGAACGGCGTGATACTGAAAACGCCGCAGGTCTTGCGTCCTGACGTCGACGAGCGTGTGCAAGCAACGATCGCGGCGCCGCCGCGTGTGGTGGGCTATACCGTAGAGCTGTTCTACCCCTGATCACCCGACCCCCGTACCTGGCTTTTGCTCGGGTCTTTCTCAATTTCCAGGAGTTTTCATGCCGGCCTTGATTTGCGGATCTCTCGCTTTCGACACGATCACCTTGTTCCCCGGCCGTTTTGCCGAGCAGATTCTTCCCGAGCAGGTGCATATCCTGAATGTGTCGTTTCTGGTGCCCACCTTGCGCCGCGAATTCGGCGGTTGCGCCGGCAACATCGCCTATACGCTCGCCCATCTGGGTGGCACGCCGCTGGTACTCGCCACCGTGGGCAGTGATGGCGATGGCTACCGCCAACGTTTGGCTTCCTGGGGCGCCAGCACAGAGCACGTGACACAGGTGGCCGATGCTCTGACCGCCCAAGCCATCATCATCACCGACGCCGACAACAACCAGATCACCGCCTTTCACCCCGGTGCCATGCAGCTGGCGCACCAGACGCCTGTGCCAACGCGAAACGACATTGCGCTGGCCATCATCGCGCCTGACGGCCGCGCCGCCATGCTCGAACACGCCGCGCAACTGGCGGCTGCCGGGGTCCCTTTCATCTTCGACCCGGGGCAAGGCCTGCCCATGTTCAACGGTGAAGAATTGCGCCAGTTCATCGCGCAGGCGCGCTGGGTCACGGTCAATGATTACGAGGCGCGCATGTTGTGCGAGCGCACCGGCCAAACGCTGGAGGCGCTGAGCCGCTCGCATTTGCAGGGCGTCGTCGTGACGCTGGGCGCGCAGGGTTGCGATGTCTGGCAAAACGGGCACAAAACGCACGTGCCCGGCGTTGCGGCAACCGAGGTGGTCGACCCCACCGGTTGTGGCGATGCCTTTCGCGGCGCGTTGTTGCTGGGCTTGGAACGGGGCTGGCCGCTGCTGGACTGCGTGGCGCTGGGCAACCGCGTTGGGGCGCTGAAAATTGCTTGCCGTGGTGGGCAGAACCACACCGTTGAACGGGTGGCGTGAGCCGCCAAACCGATGAAATCGGCAACGGCTTCAAACGCCGTCGCCGTCGTCAAATGTCGTGAATCAGCTGCCGGAATTCATCCACGTCTTCAAAACTTTTGTAGACCGAGGCAAAGCGCACATAGGCGACCTTGTCAATCTGTTTGAGTTCGTGCATCACCAGTTCGCCCAGCCGTGCGGAAGGCACTTCACGTGTGCCGTTGCCCAGTAGTTGTTCCTGAATATGCTCCAGCGCCGCGTCGACCCGCTCGACGCTGACCGGCCGTTTGCGCAAGGCCAGGGTCATCGAGGCCTTGATTTTCGCTGCGTCGAACTCGGCCCGGGTGCCGTCTTTCTTCACCACGGCGGGTAGCGAAATTTCGGCCCGCTCGTAGGTTTTGAACCGTTTTTCGCAAGCCAGGCAACGGCGGCGGCGGCGCACGACATCGCCCTCGTCCGACTCGCGTGTTTCCGCTACCTGGGTGTCGTCGTGGCTGCAAAAGGGGCACCGCATGCGTCGCAGTCGTTCGTTACGCGCTCTTGACGGCTGCCCGGCGCGATGGCGCAGGGCAGGGCGCCTCGACGTTCAACATCAACGGTAAACCGGAAAATCGCGTGCCAAAACCGCAACCTTGCTGCGCACGGCGGCCAGGTGGTTGGCGTCGTGCGGGGCGTCCAGCACGTCGGCGATCAAATCGGCGGTCATGCGGGCTTGTGCCGGCTGGAATCCGCGTGTCGTCATGGCCGGCGTGCCGAGGCGGATGCCACTGGTCACCATCGGCTTTTGCGGATCATTGGGAATGCCGTTTTTATTGCAGGTCATGTGGGCACTGCCGAGCACGCTCTCGGCCTCTTTGCCCGTCAAACCCTTGGCGCGCAGGTCCACCAGCATCACATGGCTCTCGGTGCGGCCGCTGACGATGCGCAGGCCGCGCTTTGCCAGCGTCTCGGCCATGACGGCCGCGTTGTTCAGCACCTGCTGTTGATACACCTTGAAGTCAGGCGTCAGCGCTTCTTTGAACGCCACCGCCTTGGCCGCGATCACATGCATCAACGGGCCGCCTTGCAGGCCTGGGAAAATGGCACTGTTGATTTTTTTGGCAATGGCTTCGTTGTTGGTCAACACAATGCCACCGCGGGGGCCGCGCAGGCTCTTGTGCGTCGTTGACGTCACGACGTCTGCATGTGGCAACGGGTTGGGGTAAAGGCCTGCGGCAATCAACCCCGCGTAGTGCGCCATGTCGACCATCAAATAGGCGCCTACCGCCCGCGCCACTTGGGCAAACCGCTCGAAATCGATGCGAAGGCTGTAGGCGGATGCGCCGGCGATGATCAGCTTGGGCCGGTGCTGGTGCGCCAGGCGCTCCATTTCGGCGTAGTCAATCGTTTCACTGGCGTCAAGCCCGTAGCTGACGACATTGAACCACTTGCCGCTCATGTTCAGCGGCATGCCGTGGGTCAGGTGCCCGCCTTCGGCCAGGCTCATGCCCATGATGGTGTCACCGGGCTGCAGCAGGCCGAAAAAAACCGCCTGATTGGCTTGCGAACCCGAATGCGGCTGCACATTGGCGTGCGCCGCGCCAAACAGCTGGCATACACGATCAATCGCCAGCTGTTCGGCCACATCCACAAATTCGCAGCCGCCGTAATAGCGGCGGCCGGGATAACCTTCCGCATATTTGTTGGTCAGCTGGCTGCCTTGCGCAGCCATCACGGCGGGCGAAGCGTAGTTTTCAGAGGCGATCAGCTCGATATGCGCTTCCTGGCGCTGATTTTCATTTT
>JANXMO010000019.1 GCA_025354615.1 Burkholderiales bacterium
CGATATTTGACAGGTACAAAGCCTCTTCAACAGCGGTATTGCCGCCGCCAACCACGCACACGTCATCGCCACGGTAGAAAAAACCATCACAGGTCGCACAGCCACTCACACCGCGCCCCATGAAAGCGGTTTCAGACGGCAACCCAAGGTACTTGGCGGAGGCGCCGGTTGCAATGATCAAGGCATCACAGCTGTATTGCCCGGAATCGCCTGTGAGCAAAAAAGGGCGCAGTGAAAAATCAACCTGGTTGATGTGGTCAAAAATGATTTTCGTGTTGAAACGCTCTGCATGCCGTTGAAGGCGCTGCATCAGGTCGGGACCCATGACGCCTTCTGCGTCACCCGGCCAGTTGTCGACATCGGTGGTCGTCATCAGCTGACCGCCTTGCGCAATACCAGTGATCAGCACGGGTTCGAGATTGGCGCGAGCGGCATAAACAGCGGCCGTGTAGCCGGCCGGTCCGGAACCCAAAATCAAAACGCGGGCATGCTGAAGAGTCGTGCTCATGATGCAGTTGAAGTTGAATCAATCTGGCAGTCTGCCATGGCAGCGCTTTTCTGCCGACCATGTGGGAATACCGCTGGCAATAATGCTTTCTAGGGCATTGTCAAAAACCTTTTGCACTGTTGCGGCAGTGACACCTCAACTTCCGGAGAACGCGTATGGCCATGCTGTCGAATCTTGACTTGATCCGCCGCGTGCCGCTGTTTTCGATGCTGACCAATGAGCAGGCGCAAGGCATTGCCGATGCGGTGGTCAAGCGCCGCTACAGGCGCAGCGAGATCATCGTGGAGCACGGGCGCAAATCAAATGCGTTGTTCATTTTGTTGACGGGTCGAGCGCGCGTGTTGACCGCCGACAGCCGCGGCCGCGAGGTGATTCTGGCGGTTCTGCAGCCAGGTGATTACGTCGGCGAGATGAGTTTGATCGACAACGAACCGCATTCAGCCACCGTTCGCGCTGAAATCCAGACCGATATGCTGATCCTGGGGCGCAGTGAATTTGCCCGTTGCCTGCCGGAGAACTCCAGCCTGTCATACGCCATCATGCGCGGGCTGGTCCAGCGCTTGCGCAGCGCCGACCGGCAAATCGAGTCACTGGCTTTGCTGGACGTTTATGGCCGTGTGGCCCGAACCCTGTTGGACATGGCCTGCGACGAGGGCGATGTGAAATTGATCCGCAACAAGGTGTCGCGGCAAGACTTGGCCAAGGTGGTCGGTGCTTCACGCGAAATGGTCAGCCGCGTGATGAAAGACCTCGAAGAGCGCGGCATCATTGCCACGCAAGACAACGGCTCGGTCATCATCAAAGAGCGCCTGAACTAAAGCCGGCGCAACGCTCCGCCGGGCCAGCCTCGGCCACAATCGGCCCATGACGTTTCCCTTAGGTTCGCTTCATTCGGATGAACGGGCGCCCGCTCTGCCTGCGTCGCCGTCGACTTACGGCCGCGGGTCGCATTCCACTTTGCCATGGGCCATGCCGCAGTGGGCCCTTTGGCGTCTGCAAGCGCTGCTGTTGATCGGCGCTGTGCTGTGGCTTTTGGCGCTGATGGGATTGCTGACGCACAGCCTCGGTGACCCCGCGTTTTCAACCTCCGGCAGCGTGTCAACGCCCGCCAACCGTGCCGGCATGGTGGGCGCGTGGTTTTCGGATGCGGCGCTGTTCTGTTTTGGGTTTTCCGCCTGGTGGTTCATGGCAGTTTCATTGCGCGTGTGGTTGGGCGCATTGGCGCAGTGGCTGCGCAGTGATGACGCCAGTGCGCTGCCCGTGCCGGCGCAACAAGCCCACCGTGGCGCGTTCTGGCTCGGCCTGTTGTTGTTGATCGCCGGCAGTGCTGCGTTGGAGTGGACGCGTCTGTACCAATGGGAAGCCCGTCTTCCCGGCGGGCATGCCGGTGGCGTGTTGGGCTATTGGCTCGGGCCGCTGAGCATGCGGCTGCTCGGCTTTGCCGGCTCGGGCGTGTTGTGGATCGCCGCCCTGGTGTCGGGTGCCGCGCTGGCCTTCGGCTTTTCCTGGCTGCGTTTGGCTGAAAGCCTCGGAAGGCGCTTGGAAGCGCTACGCGTCAAGCGGGTTGAGCGCATTGAACGCGCTGAAGACCAGCGCCTGGGCGAGCAGGCGCTGCGCGAGCGCGAGCAGGTGGTAGAAGTCGAACAACTGCAGCAGCAAGAGCACCCGCCGATCGTGATCGAGCCCGTCATGGTCGACGTGCCGGAAAGCACACGGGTCGTCAAGGAACGGCAAAAACCGTTGTTCAATGAATTGGTCGATAACCGCTTGCCGCAAGTCGATTTGCTCGATGCGTCGCCTGGCCGCGTTGAAAGCGTGTCGCCTGAAACGCTGGAGATGACGTCGCGTCTGATCGAGAAAAAGCTTAAAGACTTCGGCGTTGAAGTGCGCGTGGTGGCGGCGTCGCCCGGCCCGGTCATCACCCGTTATGAAATCGAGCCGGCCACGGGGGTCAAAGGCGCGCAGGTGTTGAATCTGGCGAAAGACCTGGCGCGCAGCCTGAGCCTGGTCAGCATCCGCGTGGTGGAAACGAGTCCCGGCAAGACAACGATGGCGCTTGAGCTGCCGAATGCAAGACGCCAGACCATCCGCCTGTCTGAAATTCTGGGTTCCCAGATTTACAGCGACGCAGCCTCG
>JANXMO010000022.1 GCA_025354615.1 Burkholderiales bacterium
TTCCTCCAGGGCGTGCCGCGCCCTCGCCGCGCATGCCGCCAATGCCCCCCGCCACGCAGGCCTTGTTGCTGATCAACGTCGCGCTGTTCTGCCTGGATCTGGTGTTGGGCGGCCTGCTGAGCCGGCTGTTTGCGCTCTACCCTGTCGATGCCGGGTTCATGCCGTGGCAGCTGGGCACGTATGCATTTCTGCATGGCAGCATCGGCCACCTGTTTTTTAATATGCTGGGCTTGTGGATGTTCGGTGCCGAACTCGAGCGCTTGTGGGGCCGCCAGCGCTTTGTGCAGTTTTACGCGGCCAGCGTGCTGTCAGCGGCGTTGATGCAACTGCTGGTGTCGTGGCTGCTCGGTTCGTTGGCGCCAACGGTGGGTGCCTCGGGCGGCCTGTTCGGCTTGCTGCTGGCCTTCGGGATGACATTTCCGGACCGCACCATCATGCCGCTGGTCCCGCCCATTCCAATGAAGGCCAAGGTGTTCGTCGCGGTGTATGGCGCGCTGGAATTGCTGTTTGGCGTGACAGGCACGCAGTCGGGCGTGGCGCATTTCGCGCACCTGGGCGGCATGCTGGGCGGTTACTTGATGCTGCGCTACTGGCGCGGGCAACCGCCTTTCGGCCGTCACCGCCGCTGAAAAAGGCGTTGTCAGTCAAAGCCCGTCGTGCACGGTCGGGTAGCGCAGGCGCAAGCGCAATTCGGTTTTCATCCGCTGGTTGGCCAGCCGACGTGATTCGCTCATGAAAGTCAGCTGCAAGGGTGACAGCTGCTGCGCCGCTTGCTCGCGGCTGATGCGCGGCGGCCGTGGGAAGTGCGGGTCGTCGAGCACGTCGGCCGCCAGGTCAAAGTAGTCGCCCATCTTCATTTCCGTGTCGTCGCACACGTGCAGCACGCGCTGCGGCAAGCCGCGCCACAGCGCTGCGACACAGGCGCGCGCCAAGTCGTCGGCGTGAATGTGGTTGGTGTAGACGTCATCGGCGGCATTCAGCACCGGCGTGCCGCGGGCCAGCCGGTCACGCGGATGGCCGCCGGCGCGGTTAGCGGCGTAGATGCCTGGAATGCGCAGAATCGTCACGGCCACGCTCTGGCGGCGGCCGAAGGCACGCAGTTGCTGCTCAGCGTCCACTCGCCGCAAAGCGCGCTTGGTAGCCGGGCGCACGCCCCGGGTTTCATCGAAGCGCTGGCCGCCGCAGTCACCGTACACGCCGCTGGTGCTGGCATAGACGATGCGCCGCAGCCGCTGCGTGCGCGCCAGGGCTTGCAGCAAATGCGCAGTACGGGTGTCGCGCGCGCCGGCGCTGCGCGGTGGCGCCAGGTGCAGCACTGCGTCAACGCCACGCCCTAAGCCGGCAAGCGTGGCCGGC
>JANXMO010000041.1 GCA_025354615.1 Burkholderiales bacterium
GCTGGAGAAAATGCATGACAACCTCGGAGACTTCGAATCCAGGTCATCGCTTGGGCTTGCTGGGGCGCAAAGTAGGCATGATGCGCATTTTTACAGATGATGGTGATGCCATTCCTGTAACGGTGCTCGATGTGTCTGACAACCGCGTGACCCAGGTTAAGACGTTGGAGGCGGACGGCTACGTGGCTGTCCAGGTGGCTTTTGGAAAGCGAAGGGCCTCTCGTGTCAATAAGCCAGCTGTCGGGCATTTGGCTCGTGCTGGTGTGGAGGCGGGTGAAATCATGCGCGAATTCCGCGTGGCTGCTGAAGTGGCTGCTGAATACCGACTTGGTTCGGCAGTTCCTGCCACGTTGTTTATCCCTGGCCAAAAGGTCGACGTTCAGGGTACTTCGATCGGTAAGGGCTTTACCGGCACTATCAAGCGGCATAACTTCCGCTCCCAACGGGCCTCGCACGGTAACAGTCGCTCGCACAATGTGCCGGGCTCGATTTCAATGGCGCAGGATCCTGGGCGCGTTTTTCCGGGCAAAAAAATGTCCGGCCATCGTGGTGACGTTACCAAAACCACGCAAAACTTAGACGTCATCCGTGTTGACGAGGCTCGACAGCTTTTGTTGGTGCGTGGCGCTGTGCCAGGCTCGAAAAATGGGCATGTGATTGTGCGCCCTGCTGTCAAAGTCAAGCTCAAGAAGGGTGGTCGTTGATGCAACTCGAACTTCTTAATGAACAGGGGCAGGTTGCATCTCAATTTGAGGTACCCGACACGGTTTTTGCGCGCGATTACAACGAAGCGTTGATTCATCAAGTGGTGGTTGCTTTTCAGGCCAATGCCCGTCAAGGCACGCGTGCTCAATTGGACCGTGCTGAAGTAAAGCACTCCACCAAAAAACCTTGGCGTCAAAAGGGAACGGGTAGGGCTCGGGCTGGTATGACGTCATCGCCTCTGTGGCGAGGCGGTGGTCGAATTTTTCCTAACCGCCCTGACGAAAATTTTGCGCAAAAAATAAATAAGAAGATGTATCGCGCTGGTATGGCGTCCATCTTTTCCCAGTTGGCCCGCGAGGGGCGTTTGGCGGTGGTTGATTCGCTTGCTGTGGACTCCCCCAAAACCAAACAGTTGGCTGCCAAATTTAAGGCCATGGGGCTGAGTTCAGTGCTCGTAATTTGTGACGTGGTTGATGACAACCTGTTGCTTGCTTCACGAAATCTGCCCAATGTATTGGTCGTAGAGCCGCGATACGCCGATCCTTTATCGCTAGTGCACTATAAAAAAGTGCTGATTACGCGCTCTGCAATCGAGCAGCTGAAGGAGATGTTTGCATGAGCGTCATCAAGCATGCCGAAGGACGACTGGCGCAGGTGCTGATAGCACCTATCGTGAGTGAAAAGGCTACCTCTCTTGGAGAGCGGAACAATCAAGTTTTGTTCAGGGTATTGCGCGATGCCACCAAGCCAGAGATAAAGGCTGCGGTTGAGCTGATGTTCAAAGTCGAAGTTGAATCGGTTCAAACCCTGCTTCAAAAAGGCAAAGTCAAGCGTTTTGGCCGTTCTATCGGGCGCCGTAATCATGTCAAGAAGGCTTATGTCTGTCTAAAGCCTGGCCAAGAGCTTAATTTTTCTGGGGAGCTTGCGTAATGGCTGTCGTAAAAGTTAAGCCTACATCGCCTGGTCGCCGGGCTGTTGTCAAAGTGGTGCATTCCCATTTGCATAAAGGAAAGCCAGAGGCATCATTGTTGGAGCCGCAATTTCAGCATGCTGGGCGCAATAATAATGGTCATATTACGATTCGCCATAAAGGCGGCGGACACAAGCACCATTATCGGGTAGTTGATTTTGTGCGCAACAAAGATGGTATCCCTGCTAAAGTTGAGCGTATTGAGTACGATCCAAACAGGACCGCTCATATTGCGTTGGTGTGTTATGCCGATGGCGAGAGGCGTTATATTATTGCACCACGTGGGCTCGACGTCGGTGCATCCATACTGAGCGGGGCGGAAGCTCCTATAAAAGCCGGTAATACGTTGCCTATCCGTAATATACCTGTGGGCTCAATTATCCATTGCATTGAGATGCTTCCCGGCAAGGGGGCGCAGATTGCGCGTTCCGCTGGGGCTTCAACGACGCTGCTTGCACGTGAAGGTGTGTACGCGCAAATTCGCTTGCGTTCAGG
>JANXMO010000089.1 GCA_025354615.1 Burkholderiales bacterium
GCCGGTGTAGACGCGGGTGATCTTGCAGTCGGCCATCATTTTGGCCTCTTTCAGCGCCTGCTGAATGCTTTGCACGGTGGCGTCGATGTTGACCACCACGCCGCGTTTCAAGCCGTGCGTCAACGCACTGCCAAAACCGGCCACGCGCAGTGCACCGCCGGGTAGCACTTCGGCCACCACGGCCATCACCTTGGCGGTGCCGATGTCGAGCCCGACGACGAGATCCTTGTATTCCTTGGCCATGTTGGAGAGTTGTCGTTTCGAGTCGGTCGGTCAGGGACGGCGGGCAGCAGTGGTTGCCGGCGCCGCAGCAGCGGAAAGAGGCACGGCGGTGGTTGTCGTGGTCACACCTTTGAGGCGAACCGCGTAGCCATCGGTGTGGCGCAGGTCGGCGTATTCGAGCGGGCGCTGAAAGCGCTGCGTGACCTGACCCAGCGTGGCGGCAAAGCGGCTGGCGCGCGCCAGCAACTCGTCGTCGCTGCCGCGGCCGAGTTCGAGCTCGGCGCCGCTGTCGAGCTCGGCGTGCCAGGAGCCGCGGCCGCTCAGCCGCAGGCTGTCGGCGTGCACGCCCAGCGGCGCCAGCAGCGGCGCCAGCCGCTGTAGCACGGCCAGCACGTGGGCGGCGCTGCCGGGCGGGCCGGACAAGGTCGGCAGGCTGTCGTCTTCGACGTCACCCAGATTGGCCTCGAACACCTCGCCAAAGGAGTTGACCAGCCGGTCGCCTGCGGCCTCGTCATTCCATACCGCCACCGGCCGGTGTTCTTCCAGCGTCACCGCCAGGCGGTTGGGCCAGACGCGGCGCACCACCGCCTGGCGGACCCACGGCACCGACTCGAAAGCACGGCGCGCGGCCGTCAAGTCAACCGTGAAAAAGTTGCCGTTCAGCTTGGGCAGCGCGTTGGCGCGGATGGTCGACGCGCTGTTGCGGCCGACCTCGCCTTCGATGCGAATGCCGCGCAGCGCAAACGCGGGCTGGCGCAGCAGCGCCTGGCCAGCCAGTGCCAGCCAGGCCAGCAGCGCCAGCGCCAACACCAGCCGGGTGGTGATGAGCAGCAGCCGCAGGTCGTCCGGGAAAACGCCGGCCGGCGGTGCCGAGCGCCAGCGGCCGGCCTTGAAGGCGGGCGGGGCGAGCGCAGCCATGGCGTTCATTCGGCGGCAGCCTTTGCTGCGTGCGGCGTGGCCACGCTGCTGTCAAGCCGCGCGTTGGCCAGCAGCAGCAGGCACAGCGCGGCGTAATCGATGCCGGCGGCACGCGCCGACATCGGCACCAGTGAATGCGTCGTCATGCCGGGGCTGGTGTTCATCTCGAGCAGAAACGGCTGGCGGTCGTGGCCGCGCAGCAGCAGGTCGGCACGGCCCCAGCCCCGGCAGCCCAGCGCGCGGTAGGCGGCCAGCACCATGCGCTGGATAGCGGCCTCTTCGCTGGCCGGCAAACCGCTCGGGCAGTGGTACTGCACCACGTCGGTGAAGTACTTGTTCTGGTAGTCGTAGGCGCCGTCAGGCGCCAAGATGCGCACGATAGGCAGCGCCTGCGCCGTAGCACCCTCGCCGAGTACCGGGCAGGTCAGCTCCTCGCCGGCAATGAATTCCTCGCACAGCACGTCGGCGTCGAAACGCCCGGCCAGCTCGACCGCGGCGGCCAGATCGGCCGCGGTCTCCACTTTGCTGATGCCGATCGACGAGCCCTCGCGCGGCGGCTTGACGATCAGCGGCAGGCCCAGTTGCGCCGGCACGCGGGCCATGCGCTCGCGCCCTTGGGCCGAGGCCAGTTCGCCCGGCGCCAGGCGCACATGGCGCGGCGTGGGCAGGCCCTCGGCCAGCCAGACGCGCTTGGTCATCACCTTGTCCATTGCGACGGCAGACGCCATCACGCCGGAGCCGGTGTAGGGAATGCCGAGCAGCTCGAGAGCGCCTTGCACCGTGCCGTCTTCGCCCAGGCGCCCGTGCAGCGCGATGAAGCAGCACGCAAAGCCCTCGCGCTTCAAATCCCACAGCGGCCGCTCGGACGGGTCGAAGGCATGGGCGTCGATGCCTTGCGAGCACAGCGCCGCCAGCACGCCCTGGCCCGACAACAAGGAGATTTCGCGTTCGGCCGACGCGCCGCCCATCAGCACGGCGACTTTGCCGAGATCCAGGTGTTGCAGGTGTTCTTGCGGGTTCATACCGCTGCCTCTTTCATCTTGTCCACCACCTGTGCCGGCACGCCGCCGATCGAGCCCGCGCCCATGGCGATCACGACGTCATCCGCCCGGGCGTGGTCGGCGATGGCCTGCGGCATGTCGGCGATGTCGTCGACGAATACCGGGTCGACCTTGCCGGCGACCCGCAGCGCACGGGCCAGCGCACGCCCATCGGCGGCGACGATGGGCGCTTCGCCAGCGGCGTAGACCTCGGCCAGCAGCACGGCGTCGGCGCTGCCGATGACCTTGACGAAGTCCTCGAAGCAGTCCCGCGTGCGGGTGTAGCGGTGCGGCTGGAACGCCAGCACCAGCCGCCGGCCGGGGAAGGCGCCGCGCGCAGCGGCCAGCGTGGCCGCCATCTCGACCGGGTGGTGGCCGTAGTCGTCGATCAGCGTGAAGCTGCCGCCGCCGGCCGCCGCCTGCTCGCCGTGGCGCTGGAAACGCCGGCCCACGCCATGGAACTCGGCCAGGCCTTGCACCACCGGCGCGTCGGGCAGCTCCAGCTCGGTCGCCACGGCGATGGCCGCCAGCGCATTGAGCACGTTGTGGTCGCCCGGCAAGTTCAGCGTGACGGCCACATCGGGCATGCGCACGCCGTTGCGCCGTTGCACGGTGAAGTGCATGCGCCCGGCGTCGGCCCGCACGTCGACGGCGCGCACCATAGCGTCGTCGCCGAAGCCGTAGGTGACGATGGGGCGCGAGACCATCGGCAGGATCGAGCGCACGCCGGCGTCGTCGCTGCAAACAATCGCGGCGCCGTAGAACGGCATGCGGTGAATGAACTCGACAAACGCCTGCTTCAGCCGCGCGAAGTCATGGCCATAAGTGTCCATGTGGTCGGCGTCGATGTTGGTGACCACGGCCATCACCGGCAGCAGGTTGAGGAATGAGGCGTCCGACTCGTCGGCTTCGACCACGATGTAGTCGCCCGCGCCCAACCGCGAGTGCGCGCCCGCCGCGTTGAGCCGCCCACCGATGACAAAGGTCGGGTCGACCCCCGCCTGCGCCAGCACGCTGGCCACCAGGCTGGTGGTCGTCGTCTTGCCATGCGTGCCGGCGATGGCGATGCCCTGCTTCAGCCGCATCAGCTCGGCCAACATGACCGCGCGCGGCACCACCGGCACGCGCTTGGCACGCGCCGCCACAACTTCCGGGTTGTCGCCCCGCACCGCGGTCGACGTGACTACCGCTTCGGCCCCCGCAATGTGCGCCGCGTCATGCCCCACCATCACGCGGATGCCCAGCGACGCCAGCCGGCGCGAGGTCGCGCTGTCGCTCTGGTCGGAGCCCGACACGGTGTAGCCCAGGTTGTGCAGGATTTCGGCGATGCCGCTCATGCCGGCGCCGCCCACGCCAACGAAGTGGATGTGCTTGACAGCGTGCTTCATGCCATCACTTCACACAGAAAAACATGCTTCATCGGCTTGCGTGATGTCGCGACGAAGTGGATGTGCTTGAGGGCGTGCTTCATGCGGCCCCCACGCTTTCCAGTTCATCGGCCACGCGGGAAGCTGCGTGCGGCCGGGCCAGCCTGCGGGCTTGCGTCGCGAAGACGAGCAGCGCCTCCCGCGTCAGGCCGGCCAGCAAATCGGCCAAACGGCGCGGAGTCAGTTCGGCCTGCGGCAAGTGGATGCCGGCGCCTTGGCTCGCAAGCCACTGCGCGTTGTCGCGTTGGTGCGCTGTGGTGCTGACGATCAGCGGCACCAGCACCGCGGCCACACCGGCGGCGCACAGTTCGCTGACGGTCAAGGCGCCAGCGCGGCACACGACCACGTCGCACTCGGCCAGCTGCTGCGCCATGTCGTCGATGAAGGGCAGCACTTGCGCCATCACACCGGCCTGGGCGTAAGCGGCACGCACCAGCGCGTGATGCGCCGCGCCCGCTTGGTGAAAGACGGCCGGCCGCGCCGCCGGCGGCAGCAGCGCCAGCGCTTGCGGCAGGCAGTCGTTCAGCGGCTTGGCGCCCAGGCTGCCACCAATCACCAACAGCCGCAGCGGCCCGCTGCGGCCGGCGCAGCGCAGGGCGGGCGCCGGCAGCGCCTCGATGTCGGCCCGCACCGGGTTGCCGGTCACGATGCTGCGCGGCGTGGTGCGCGCCGCGTCGCCGTCAAAGCCGAAGGCGATTCGTTGCGCCAAGCCGCGCAGCACGCGGTTGCTCAGCAGCAGCGCCGCATCGGCGTTGACCAGCACCAGCGGCTTGCGCAGCAGCCACGCCACCAGCCCGCCCGGCAAACAAACATAGCCGCCCATGCCCAGCACCACCTGTGGCCGGCGCTGGCGCAGGAGGCGGGCGCATTCGCCCAGCGCGGCAAGCAGCTGCACGGCGCCCTTCAGCATCTGCCACGCGCCCTTGCCACGCAGGCCGCTGAAACCGATGCGGTCAAGCGCAATGCCGCTGGGCGGCACCAGGCGGTTTTCCATGCCGGTGCGAGTGCCCAGCCAGCTGATGTGCCAGCCGCGGGATTGCATTTCGTGGGCGACGGCGAGGCCGGGGATGACGTGGCCGCCGGTGCCGGCGGCCATGATCAGCAGGTGTTTGGAGGTCATGGGATGACGGCCTCCGGCGTACGGCGTGTGAGAAGCACTGTTCTGAAAGCTCCCTCGCCCTTTTGGGGAGAGGGTTGGGGTGAGGGGTGTCTGCACAGGGCCAACGCGATTGCCCGAGTCCTCAGTCCAGCACTTTTGAGGTGGGACAAGTTTGCAAGCGTCTCGCTTGTTGTATGGCGGTCATTTCTTATTCGCACCACTGCGCCGGGGTTTCGTCCCGACGGCCGACCGAGTTTCTTTGCTTCGCCAAAGAAAGTAGGCAA
>JANXMO010000103.1 GCA_025354615.1 Burkholderiales bacterium
CCCACCATGAAAATCGGACTCATTCAGACCCGCGGCATCGGTGACGTGATCATCGCGCTGCCGATTGCGCAGCACCACATCCGCCAGGGCCACCAAGTGGTCTGGCCGGTTGACAGTGACTTTGCGCCCTTTCTGCAGCAAACCTGCCCTGAGGTCGACTTCATTCCCATTGACGCCGCCGTGACCGGCCGCGCCACGCTCGAATACTTTTACACCCAGCCACTGAAGGAAATCACCGCACGCGGCTGCGACCAGGTGTTTTGCCTTTACTCCTACTTGTCGGGCGCCCAAGTCGTCAACACCAAGCTGGCCGAGTCCCTGAAGTTCGACGAGTACAAATACGCGGTGTGCGGCGTGCCTTTTGCCGAGAAGTGGCAGCTGAAGATCGAGCGCGACCTGGCGGCCGAGAACCGCCTGCGCGACCAGCTGGGCATCCACAAGCCTTACGTCATCGTCCACAGCGAAGGCTCGAACTTCAAGCTCGACATCCAGCTGCCGGCCGACGTGGTCGCCGAGCACCAGGTCATCCACATCACTCCCATCACGCCCAACCCGTTCGACTGGCTTGGTGTGCTCGACGGCGCCAGCATGCTGGTGATGATCGACAGCTGCTTTGCCAATCTGGTCGAGCAATTGAACCTGGGCCGCAACCGCCACTTCTTCCTGCGCTCCAAAGTCGGCGCAACACCGGTGTTCCGCAATGCCTGGGCGTTCCACTGACCTGCTTCCACCGCTCTCAATCGAAAGACACTCCACCATGATGAAACTCAACATGGGCTGCGGCAACCGCGGCATCGACGGTTATGTCAACGTCGACAAATACCCGAACTCCGGCGCCGACATGGTCGTCGACCTCGAAAAAACCCCCTGGCCGTGGGAAACCGGCAGCGTGGGCGAAGTGCGCTTCATCCACTCGCTCGAACACATGGGGCAGGACACATCAACCTACCTCGGCATCCTGCGCGAAACCTACCGCATTTGCGCCGACGGCGCGAGCGTCACCATCCACGTGCCGCACCCCAAGCACGACAACTTCACCGGCGACCCCACCCACGTGCGCGCCATCACCGCCCAGCAGTTCCTGTTGTTCGACCGGCAGTTGAACGACCACTGGAAAGCCACCCAGTCGTCCGCCGCCACCCCACTGGCGCACTACCTGGACATTGACTTCGTCACCACCCAGTCCAACGTCGTGCTCGACCCGCTCTACCAGTCCAAGCTTGCCAGTGGCGAGTTGACGATTGATGCGATTGCCGAGTTGGCGCGGCAGGTCAACAACGTGATTGCGGAAGTGCATATCACCTTGAAAGTACGCAAAGTGCATTGAGGAACAGGGCACTTTTCTTCACGCAAGGCGCTTTTCAAAAAGCGCACTGCCTGTACAGGTCATTGGGTGCGTTCACCAGTCACTCAACAGAAGTTCCAGATGCCGTCACGACACCCAGCGGCCGAACGCAGTACTGCGACGCGCCACTTTCATGGGAGTTGGCATAAAACGGCTGACCCAGGCCAGCCCGGCGACCAGATCTGACGAGAGCCACAGAAGCGCCCTCCAGTGGACAACCCCCTCTCCCGCGTGAGGGAGATGGCCGGGGTGAGGGTCAGTGCACAGCAAGAACAGCTTTTTCCTCACCTTCACTGGTAGAAACGGCGACGGCTGCTGATCTGTGTGTGCCTATTCCTTGTGACCTGCAATCAGCACTCGCCAACCCCGTCGTCATCGCATCCACATACATTTTTTCGCATGCAGCGCATCGGCAGCCACTGCAGTAGCGCACAGTGCCGTGACACGCGCTCCGCGTGATGTTCACCTCGACGAAGACTTCACAGCATGAGACCTTCTTCTCCAACCCGGCCAGGCGCTTAGCCTTCTCGTATCCGTCATGACGGCACTGTTGGCATGGCCGGTGCCAGCACATCAGCCATTCAGACGGACACACCGCGCGCCATCTTGCAGCGCAGTTCTTCACTGCCCTCGCGCCCGTGGCCTCCGTCAATGGAGAGCAGCCCAACAGCGCCCCGCCGGGTCGCGCTGCCCGCCACGGCGATTACCGCTGCACTGCCGCGTGCAACTGCGCCCGTTCCACCAGCAGCGCCCAGAGTCGAAGCTGAACAGCTTCACGAGAACCTGGCGGCCGCGGTAGACCTCGTCAACGCGGGATTTCAGGCTTTGCGGCACGGGGCACAAGAAGTTGCTGCCGGGGCCTATGAACGCGTACGCCACTCAGTCAGAGCGGTTGGCTATTTGAATGAAAACATGTGGGGTCCGCTGCGCAGGGTTGGGCTGCTCGAAGGATGGCCGCAGGCCCCCTTGTATGTAGAAGGCCTGCCCCACCACACGCCATCCCAGCAAGTCGCCATGGGTGTTGGAATGGTGACAACGGGAATCGTCCTTACCTATCAAATCCTCAACTGGAGGATACAAGTACCGATTGATGCCGAGACTCAAGCATTACTCAACGAGAGACCCAACTTCCGTGCAGCCTACCTTCCTATTTTGGCGGCCCAAGGCTGTCGAGTTGATATTCCGCATCACGTGTCTTGCTTAGAAGTACCTTGGTATGCGTGGGTCATGATGCCGCCAGCTGTCTATGCTGCACAACAACTGGTAGGCGCTGGATTTGATCAAATCTTTAGAGCGATCGAGCAAGGCCTCGGAGTGCAGCGGGCGATAGATGAGAGGCCAAACCCACTGCCCCGAAACAACCGCCCTCATGCGCACCAGGACTGATTCACTTGCTGGCTCGAATTTTCGATATGCGCCAAAGCCGCTGACCTTTTCAATCACTTCGGGGTAGAGAGTGCGGGTCACGGCTTGTTGTCAACAACGTTGAAAAAGCAGCGCCCTCTACCGCATGCGGGAAAGGGCCGGGTGAGGGACAGTGCACGGCACAACAGCGGCGGCGAGAGCCGCCATGCTGACCTTGCATGACCGGGATTGCCTTGCAGCGCAACGGACTGGGTAAGTGTCGCAGTGCCCTGCAAGATTGGGCATGTAACTCCGAATGACGGCCTGTGGTGATCTGCCATAGCAGCCGTGGCAGTGGCAGTGGCAGTGGCAGTAACAAGCCAGCGTTCTATGCAGCACCTCGATCCGGAGGAAAGCAGACGGTTTGCTTCGCACCACCGCACTTTTTTTCGTGCGCTCAACAGCGCGACGAGCGCGGCATCGGCACACTCCGTTGAATTTCTCCAATCCACGTTTTCTCCGAAAGCAGTTCCAATGGGTTCCTATTACAGCCGCCTGTCCACCTCAGAGCCGATTGCCTCGCCGCGGCACACGGCTGTTGAAATGATGCCGGTTGGAACGGCGCGGCCGCAGAGCCCGGCGCCGCCATCGCCGCAGGTTTTACCGGCCTCGGGGGGGGCGGCCCCCCCCC
>JANXMO010000105.1 GCA_025354615.1 Burkholderiales bacterium
CCGCTCGGCGCGCCGCATGTTCGGTGGTGACCTGGCGGACTTCGTCGGCCAGCCGATCGGCACCGTGGCCACGCCCGACCCGGGCCATCCGTTTCACCGCACTCAATACCTTGACGAACTGGTCGAAGGCCAGGCGGAAACCTTCGAGTGCCGCGTCAAGGCGCGCGACGGCCGTGAATTCTGGGTCGTCGGCAATGCCGTCATGACCGGGCGCGAGCACACCGGCCGCCAGCTCACGTATGCACTGCTCGACATCGAGCGTCGGCGGCAAGCCGAGGCCAGCATTGCCGACGCCCAGGCCTCGCTGCAGCGCATCATCGAAGCCGCACCGATGGCGATCACATTGCAGGATGCCCGCACGCTTCGCGTGCTTCAAGTCAACGAGGCCGCGGCCAGCAGCGTCGGTTTGACGCCGCAGCAGGTTGTTGGCAGTACGCCGGAAGACGTATTCAACGCTGACATAGCGGTTGAGCGGCGGCGCGATATGGAGGAAGCTTTGTCGGGGGTGGGCATGATGCAGCGCGAATATCGATACCAGGTGAATGGCGTCACCCAGGTGTGGGACGCGCGTTACCTGCCGCTGGCCGGCAGCGGTCCGGTGCCCGATCAGCTGCTGATGGTGGCCACCGACGTGACCGAACAGCGCACTGCCCAGGAGGCCAAATTCGAAGCCGAAATCGCGCAGCGCGACATGCTGGTCAAAGAAGTCCATCACCGCATCAAGAACAACCTGCAAGGCGTAGCCGGACTGCTGCAGCAGATTGCCGTGCGCAAACCCGAAATGGCACAGCCGATTGCGGAGGTGGTGGCACAGGTGCAGGCGATCGCCCAGGTTTACGGTTTGCAGGTGGGCGCGGTGGGCCCGCTGCGCGCGAAACGGGTGGTGGAAGCAATTGCCAGTTCGGTCCAACGCACGTTTGGTTGCCCCATCGTCTTCAGCGTCGAAGGCAAGACCGCTCATCATCAGTGGGCGTTTCCGGAAGCGGAATCCATTCCGATTGCGCTGACGGTCAACGAGTTGTTGACCAATGCCGTCAAACACAGCCGCAAGGACCTTGCCAATCCAGAAAAACTGCACGCCAACAGCGAGGTGCATTGCACCTTGCTATGCAACGATGGGGGCGTGTCCATCGTCATCGACAACTGTGCGCAGCTGCCGCCCGGCTTCAGTCTGGCACGGGTGCCAGGCGGCGTTGCCGGGCTGGGACTGGTGCGTGCGTTGCTGCCGCGCCGCAGCGCCACCCTGACGATTGAACAGCACGGAGAACGGGTGGTCAGCACGGTGACGCTGGTGCCACCCGGCGTCAGCTGGCTTGATCCCGTTTGAGGCCCGCTGTCATGCAGACGGGTCGAGCGTCCACAGGCGCAACGTTTGGCCGGACAATCAACATAAAAAAGCCGGCAGTTTGATTCGGTGGGCCGCACAGGCCCATCGCCAACGAGGGTGTGAACGTGACGCAAAAAGGCAGCATTTTGGTGGTGGACGATGACCGGCTGGTCCTGGCCACGTTGACCCACGGCCTGACACAGGCCGGCTATGCCGTGATCGACGCCGACAACGGTGATGACGCCATTTTGCTGGCTCGCCAGCATCGCCCGGACCTGGCGTTGCTCGACATCCGCATGGAAGGCAAAAGCGGTTTCGATGTGGCCGCCTACCTGCGTCAGTATTGCCAGATTCCGTTCATGTTCCTGTCGGCATTTTCCGATGACGACACGGTGCGCCAGGTCAAGGCGCTGGGCGCGGTGGCCTACTTGGTTAAGCCGCTGGACATCGGACAAATCGTTCCCGCCGTGGAAGCAGCCTTCGCCCAGCTACGGGCACGCCCGCGGTCGGCTGACAACGTCGGCGACCCGATGAACGTGGCGCCTGCGTCTACTGGGGGCCGCACCTCTGTCCTCAGTGTGCCTGCGGCCATGGCCATCGGCGTTTTGATGCACCGCTATTCGCTGGACAGGGCAGCAGCCACTGAACGGCTGCAACGCATGGCCGCTGCGGACCAGCGCAGCGTTGAAGAGCAATCGCATCGCCTGCTGGAAGCGGTTGAAATGCTGTCGCGCTCGGGCGAGCCGTGAACGCAAACGCTGGTGGCCGTTCCGCAATGGCGCGGCCGTGATCGCCGCACACTCAACGACCGCTTGCGGAGGGCAATGAAAAATGGAAACTTGCGCCACGGTCGACTTCCGATTCGGCCCAAATCTCACCGCCATGGCGGCGAATGATGCGCCGCACTGACGCCAGGCCGACGCCCGTGCCTTGAAAGTCGTTGGCGCTGTGCAGGCGTTGAAATACGCCGAACAGGCGGTCGGCAAAACGCATGTCAAAGCCGGCGCCGTTGTCACGCACGGTATAGGTGTACTGCAGCTGCTGTGGATGGCGCTCGAACCACACCGCTGGCTGACGGCACTTGCCGGTGTATTTCCACGCGTTGCCCAGCAGGTTTTCAAGAACGATGCGCAGCAACGTGGGATCGCCCAGCACCGACATGCCGGGTTCGATATGCAACTCAATCTCATGCTCACGCGGTGAATGACGCCGCAAGTCATCCGCAACAAAGCCGGCCAGCTGCGACAAATTGACCGGCTGGCGTGCCAGCGGCCGTGCCGACAACTGAGACAACGCCAGCAACGCGTCGATCATGCTGCTCATTCGGGCCGCGGCACCCAGCACCCGGTCGAGGTGGTCGTTGCCGATGCGGTCGAGCAGGTGGCCGTAATCTTCCTTCAGGATGCGCGTGAAACCCTCCACCACGCGGATGGGCGCCCGCAGGTCATGCGAGACGGTGTAAGTGAACGATTCAGAGTCGGCCGCGTCGAGCTGGCTGTCGCCAGCTTCAACAGGCAGCGGCGCCACGACGACCATGGCAGCAGCCGGGCGCGCCACGCCTTGGTAGCCGTCAAACTGGCCACGGGCGTTGCACAACACCACGGCAGACAGCTGCGCCTGCACCGGCCTGTCGCCGCCGGCTGAAAAGCGGACGGCCACGTCGCAGAGCGCGGCATGCGCTTCAAATCGCGCCCGCCATGCGGCGCTGTCGTCGGCTTGAAAAAAATCCCACGCCAGCCCATGTTGCCATGGCGCACGCCAAGCGCCGTCGGCCGCTTTCGAAGGCGGGCGCAGCCATTGCAAACGGTGCTGGCGGTCAGTCCGCCAATGCCACACATCGGCCAGCTCCACCAAAGCCCGCAGCTCGACACGCGTTTGCCGCAACTGTTCGGCCTGCGCCTGCCAACGCTGCCATCCGCGCCATGCAATAACCGCAGCGGCCGCAAGCAACAGCAGCGCCGGCCACGGCACGGCGTTCAGATGACGAGCGTCAAACCCATCTGCCGCAAGGGCTTGCAGTGGCACAAGCAAAACCGCTGTCGCCCCTGAAACGCGTTGTAGAACAGCTTTGAGGGGCGGGCGCTGATCACGGCAGGTCAGGTGCATCGAATTCATTGTAGGGACCGAGGTGGTCACAAGTCGTGCAATGGCTGCTGACGCGGATGCAGCTTTCGCTGCGCCAGCGATGCAGTGGTCAGTGAATTGATAAAGCGTGGATTTTTGACCACGCCTTTTGTCAAGCTCGTCACGGCGCAGCCGAAAATGCATGGGTATGCTGCAAGGCCGTGCTGTTTGAAGTCGCTGCACCATGGTTCGCTGTGCCGCCAAGGCAATCTTTTCAAGGCTGGATTTGATGGGTTTTTTGCATTCATTTTTTTACGTGAGTGCTTGTGCCGCCCGCTGGGTGCTGAGGCACACTGCAGCATGAGCTTCATCGGCCGATGGACCCGTCGTATGTACTGCAGCCAAGCCGTGTCCAGCCGCGGCAGCAGTCCGGCAATGGGTGATTTCAAAGCGCGTGAAGTCGTGTTCGACGCGGCTTGCCTGGCCCGGCTGCGTGAGCTGGATCCACACGGTCGCAGTCAGTTGCTGCGGCGCGTTTTCACGACATTCGGTGCGTCTTTGGAACGCTTGATGGCGCAACTGCTGGAAGCCCGCAGTGGCGGCGACTGGGCCGGCATGCGTTTCGTTGCCCACACGCTGAAGTCGTCTTCTGCCACCGTCGGGGCGCTGTACATGGCATCCTTGTGCGCTGATGTCGAAGCGTTGGCACGCCAGCAGCAGATCGACGGCTTGGCCGCGCGCATTGACGAAATGCAGATTGAATCAGTGGCTATTTGCCGTGCGGTACAGCGCCTGTTGGAGCCGTCTGCATGAAGGATCTGGCGCTCGCGGGCGACGAAGAAACGCAAGTCCGTCCCAAAGTTTTGTTGGTCGACGACGATGAGGTCAACCTCTTGCTGACCTCACTGGCCTTGCGCGAGCGTGGTTTTGACATTGTCGAAGCGGGCAGCGGCGGCGCAGCGCTCGAAGTGTTGACACGCGAATGGCCGGAACTGGTGGTGTTGGACGCCTTGATGCCCGGTATGGATGGGTTTGAAACCTGCCGGCGCCTGCGGGCGCGCACCGGTTTCGAGTCGATGCCGGTGCTGATGTTGACCGGCCTGGACGACGAGGCCTCCATCAACCGCGCCTACGAGGTCGGCGCCACCGACTTTTTCGTCAAGTCGACCCAGTGGAGCCTGCTCAGCGGCCGTTTGCGTTATTTGCTGCGTTCATCACGCACGCGGCTCGAGCTGGAGCGCAGCAAATCCAAACTCGCCCGCGCACAAGACCTGGCGCGCATGGGCAGCTTTGACTGGCGGGTTGGTAGCCGCAGCGGCCCGGTGATGGCGGTTGAAGGCCTGCGGGTGTTCGGCATGGGGCCGCACGAGCGGCCTTCATTCAAACGCCTGCTGCGGCTGCTGGCCCTGGAAGACAGGCGCGGCCTGTTGACCGTGCTGGCGGGCGTGCTGAGCCAGAGCTCGGTGTTGGCCACCGACATCCCCGTGACCTTGCCCAGCGGCTCGCAGCGCATCATCCACAC
>JANXMO010000132.1 GCA_025354615.1 Burkholderiales bacterium
TGGCGCTCAACCCGGAAGCGCAGCGCAAAGCGCTTGAGACGCGTGGCGAAAGTATCGCTCAGGGGCTTCGGCTGCTGTGGAATGACCTGCAGCGCGGCCATGTATCGCAAACCGATGAGTCGGTGTTCGAAGTGGGCCGCAACGTGGCCACCACGGCGGGTAGCGTGGTTTACGAAAACCACCTGTTCCAGCTGATCGAATACCACCCGCTGACGCCGCAGGTGTTCGAGCGGCCGATCCTGTTCGTGCCGCCCTGCATCAACAAGTACTACATCCTCGACTTGAAGCCGGAGAACTCGCTGATCCGCTACACCGTCGAGCAGGGGCACCGGGTGTTCGTCATCAGCTGGCGCAATGGCGATGACAGTATTGCCCGCTGCACTTGGGACGATTACGTCGAAGACGCAGTGATTCGCGCGCTGCATGAAGTGCAGGCCATCAGCGGCGCGGCAACGGTCAATGCGCTTGGCTTTTGCGTTGGCGGCACCTTGCTCGCCAATGCGCTGGCCGTGCTGGCCGCGCGCGGTGAAAAACCGGTTGCCAGCCTGACGCTGCTGACAACCTTCCTTGATTTCAGCCACACCGGTGTGCTTGACCTGTTCATCGACGAGGCCAGCGTGCAGCTGCGTGAAATGGCGATTGGCGCCGACAGCCCGAACGGCGGCGCGCTGCTCAAAGGGCAGGAACTGGCGTCAACCTTCAGCTTGCTGCGCCCGAACGACCTGGTCTGGGGCTATGTCGTTGGCAACTACTTGAAAGGCGAGGCGCCGCCGCCGTTCGACCTGCTGTTCTGGAACAGTGATACCACCCACTTGCCGGGGCCGATGTACTGCTGGTACCTGCGCAACACTTATCTCGAAAACAACCTCATGGTGTCGGGCAAGCTGACGGTGTGCGGCGAGAAGGTCGATTTGTCGCGAATCGATGTACCGGCGTATGTCTACGGCTCGCGCGACGACCACATCGTGCCCTGGGAAAGCGCCTGGCGCAGCACGCAGCTGCTGGGCTCGCGCAGCAGCGCGAACAAGCCACGCAAGCGGGGCGCGTCGCCATCATCACCACCGCGCTTCGTGCTGGGCGCGTCCGGGCACATTGCCGGCGTCATCAACCCGCCAGCCAAGAACAGGCGCAGCCACTGGACCCTGGCCGATTCAGCACCACCGCCGGCCGAAGCGTCGGCCTGGCTGGCCCAGGCGGTCGAACACCCGGGGAGCTGGTGGCCGGACTGGGCGGCTTGGCTGGCGCCGCACGGCAGCGCCCAGGTCGCCGCCCCGGCAACGCCGGGTGACGCGGCCCATCCCGTCATCGAGCCGGCGCCTGGCCGCTACGTCCGCCAACAGGCCTGATCAGCATCCTCTTTTTCCCCCGGGTTGACTTGGCCCGACTTTCGTCACTCCAGGAGATTCCATGACCGACATCGTCATCGTTGCAGCCGCCCGTACCGCCGTCGGCAAGTTCGGCGGCGCGCTTTCCCGTACGCCGGCACCCGACCTCGGGGCTGCTGTCGTCGCCGACCTGGTGCGCCGCGCCAGGCTGTCTGGTGACCAGGTCAGCGAGTTGATCTTCGGCCAGGTGCTGACGGCGGGCGCCGGGCAAAACCCGGCTCGGCAAACGGTGATCAAAAGCGGCTTGCCGCAAAGCGTGCCGGCGTTGACGATCAACGCCGTGTGCGGCTCCGGCCTGAAGGCGGTGATGCTGGCCGCGCAGGCCATTCGCGACGGCGATGCGGAAATCGTCATTGCCGGCGGCCAGGAAAGCATGAGCTTGGCGCCGCACGTGCTGCCCGGCTCGCGCAACGGCGTGCGCATGGGCGACTGGAAGCTGCTCGACACGATGATCGTTGACGGCCTGTTCGACGTCTACAACCAGTACCACATGGGCGTTACCGCCGAAAATGTGGCGCGCCAGTACGGCATCACACGTGAACAGCAAGATGCGCTGGCGCTGGCCTCGCAGCAAAAAGCCGCTGCGGCGCAGGAAGCCGGCCGTTTTGTCGATGAAATCGTGCCGTTCAGCATGGCGCAAAAAGGCGGCGACGCTCTCGTGTTCGAGAGCGACGAATTCATCAACCGCAAGAGCAGCGCCGAGGTGCTGGCCAACCTGCGCCCGGCGTTCGACAAAGCCGGCAGCGTGACGGCGGGCAATGCTTCCGGGTTGAACGACGGTGCGGCCGGTGTCGTCGTGATGAGCGCGCAGCGGGCGGCGCAACTGGGGCTTCAGCCGCTGGCACGCATTGCCAGCTACGCCACCGTGGCGCTCGACCCGTCGATCATGGGCATGGGCCCGGTGCCTGCCTCGCGCAAGGCCTTGCAGCGCGCCGGCTGGCAGGCTGCCGATCTTGACCTGCTCGAAATCAACGAGGCTTTTGCGGCGCAGGCCTGTGCCGTCAACAAGGAAATGGACTGGGACACGAGCAAGGTCAACGTCAACGGCGGGGCGATTGCCATCGGCCACCCGATTGGTGCATCGGGCTGCCGCGTGCTGGTGACGCTGCTGCACGAAATGCAGCGGCGCAATGCTAGAAAAGGCATCGCGTCGCTGTGTATCGGCGGCGGCATGGGCGTGGCGATGACGGTCGAACGCTGAACGCGGGCCATCGCGCTTTCCTCTTTATCCGGAGAACAACAACATGGTTTCGAAAATCGCTTACGTGACCGGCGGCATGGGTGGCATCGGCACGCGGATGTGCCAGCGGCTGCACAAAGACGGCTTCAAGGTCATCGCCGGCTGCGGCCCCAGCCGCGACTTCCGCAAATGGCTGGACGAACAGGAGGCGCAGGGCTACAGCTTTTATGCCTCGGTCGGCAACGTGGGCGATTGGGATTCGACGGTGGCTGCGTTCCAGAAAGTCAAGGCCGAGCACGGGCCGGTCGACGTGCTGGTCAACAACGCCGGCATTACGCGCGACGGCATGTTCCGCAAGATGAACCGGGCCGATTGGGACGCTGTCATCGAAACCAACCTGACCAGCCTGTTCAATGTCACCAAGCAGGTGATCGACGACATGCTGGAGCGTGGCTGGGGCCGCGTCGTCAACATCAGCTCAGTCAACGGCGAAAAGGGCCAATTCGGCCAGACCAACTACTCGGCCGCCAAAGCCGGCATGCACGGCTTCACGATGGCGCTGGCCCAGGAAGTGGCGAACAAGGGCGTGACGGTCAACACCGTGAGCCCGGGCTACATCGCCACCGACATGGTCAAGGCGATCCGCCAGGATGTGCTGGACAAGATCGTGGCCGGCATTCCGGTCAAGCGGCTGGGCACGCCGGACGACATTGCTTCCATCGTGTCGTGGGTTGCGTCCGATGAATCGGGCTTTGCCACGGGTGCTGACTTTTCAGTCAACGGCGGCCTGCACATGGGCTGATGACGATCGGGCGTGGCCCGGCCATCAAGCCGTCAGCGCCTCAATCAGTTCGGTTTCAATGGCCAGCTGCGCACGGTTGTGTTGCAGTGTGGGCCCGTCGATCAAGAACGTGTCCTCAACGCGTTCGCCCAGCGTCGCAATCTTGGCCAGCTGCAAGTTGATGCGGTGGCGGGCCAGCACGCGGGCAATGCCGTAGAGCAGGCCCGGCCGGTCACTGGCTGACACGCCCAACAACCAGCGCTGCGCCCGCTCGTCGGGCCGCAGCGTGACGCGGGGCGTCACCGGGAATGATTTGACGCGCCGCGAAATGCGCCCGCGCTGCGGCTCGGGCAGCGGCGCTTGCGAGGCCAGCGCCAGGCCCAGCTGCGTTTCCACCAGCA
>JANXMO010000137.1 GCA_025354615.1 Burkholderiales bacterium
GCCGCCAGCGCCAGCGCCTCTGGCAGGGTCGTGGGCCCGTCGTCCACAGCGGGCAGCAGGTGGTTGTGGATGTCGATCATGAATGCAACGCAGGCGGCGCTGACGAGGGCGTCGTCACGGCACTGGCTTCGGTTTGATAGCCGTAGTCGCCATACCCGTATTTGCCTTGGCCTGAATAATCGCCATGGTACTTTCGAGCGCGCACGAAATCCAGGCTGTTGAGCACCACGCCCAGCATCTTGGCGCCACCGCGCTGCAGGCGGGTAATGCCTTTGCGAGCCAATGGGTGTGGGGTGTTCATCGCTTTGACGACGTAGATCACGCCATTTGCGTAGGGGCCGATGACCAGTGCGTCGCTGACCAACTCCACCGGCGGCGAGTCGATCAAAATGATTTCAAACCGCTGTGACAGCGCTTCCAGCGACTCGCGAAAGCGCTGCGACAGCAACAACTCCAGCGGGTTGGGCGGCACGTGGCCGACTGGCATTACGTGCAGCGATGTGCCGCTGACCAGGTGCACGCAGTCGTCCATTCCGGCCGTGCCAGCCACAAAATCCGACAGGCCTTTGCTGCTGCCTGGCAACCCGAGCCGCTTGCCGACCTGCGGACGGCGCATGTCGGCGTCGATCAACAAGGTGCGCTTTGTCTGCGAATGCGCCAACGCCAGGTTGGTGGCGAGCGTGGTTTTGCCTTCACCCGGCAAACTGGAAGTGATCAGCAGGATTTTGGTTGCCGCGTCCAGGTTGGACAGCAGCACGCCGGTGCGCGCGGTGCGAATGGATTCCGCGTAGTGCGATTGCGGTTGGTCGATGAACAAGCGCATCGAGTGCGCCATGTCCTGGGCTTTCAATTCGGGCAGCGCCGTCAACAGCGGCTGGTGCAAGCGGCTTTCTGCGTCATCGGCACCTTTGACGGTGTTGTCCAGCTTGTCGAGCAAGAGCGAAGCAAGGGCGCCAGCGAGCAAGGCGAGCAGCATCGACACGGTCACAATTTGCGCCTTGGCCGGCTTGATCGGCGAGCCGTTGACGGTGGCAGGATCCACCACCCGGGCAACAGAACTTTGCAAATCGCTGCCAATCGATGTTTCCTTGGCGCGCGTCATGAACATCTCGTAGAGCTGCTTGTTGGTTTGCACCTCGCGCTCCAGCACAGCCAGCTGAAACTCTTGCCGGTTGACGTTTTGCACCGAACCGCGCGCCGCCTGCAAGTTGGCGTCGAGCGAACGCTCGGTGTCACGCGCCGCCTCGTACTCGCGTGACAGGCTTTCGGTGACGGCGCGCATTTGCTGGCGCAGGTTGTCTTGTGCCGATTTGAGCTGCACCTTCGCCTCGATGATGCTGAAGTGCTGGTCGCCATATCGCTGCTGCAAATCAGCCAGTTTGGATGCAGCCGCATCTTCCAGCCGCTTGGCCGTCGCCACGTCGGTGTTGCGCACCACCGCGGGAATACCGCTGTAGTCGCCATTCGTGACCTGCTTGACCTGACGGTAAGCGCTTTCCAGCTCAGCCCGTTTGGAGCGGGCTTCGGCCAGCCGCTGGGTGGTTTCGTTGACCTGCTGGCCGGCCACGGTTTGCGCCGAGCCGCTCAGGTTGACGAGCCCCCGCTGCTCGCGATAGTTTTGCAGCGCCTGTTCGGATTTCGACAGCTTGTCACGCAGCGATGCCAGCCGGTCTTGCAACCAGCCGGTCGCACTTTGCCCCATCACCAGGCGAGCTTCACGGTCGTTGTCGATGTAAACCGTGGCCAGCGTGTTGGCAGCCAACGCCGCCAACTGGCGGTCTTCGGCCTCCACGCTGATGCGCACAAGAGAGCTGAGCCGCACCGGCTCGACCGACACATGCTGCGCAAAACGCCCCACCGCGGCTTCGGCCAGGCGCTGCTCGGTCCACTCGACCTTGGGATCCGCCATGCCTAAAGCGTTTTTGAACCGGCTGCGCAGACCGTCGCGGTTGACGCGGGGGTCGTACTCCGGGTATTGCCACAACTTGAGCGCGCGCACTGTTTTGAGTGCAACTTCGCGCGACTTGAGAATTTCAACCTGCGTTTGGTAGTGCTCACGGTCACGGGAAGCGCCGCTGTAGACATCTTCAATCGACAACAGTTTGGCCTTGCCTGGCTCGATCAACAACGCGGCTGTTGAACGGTAGACCGGCGTCAATGCGAACGTGATCGCAGCCGCAACCATGGCGACGGCCAAGCCCAAGCCCAAAATGGCCCACTTGCGTTTGGTGATGCTGCGCCAATACTCCAGCAGCTCGAGCTTTTTTTCTTCACCCAGCCCGGTGCCAAGTGGAGAAAACGGTGACGTTGGCACCGCTTGCGGTGCAGTGGCCAACACCAAAGGTTGGTTTTGAGGGCTGAGTTGCAGGTTCATCTTTCAACATTTCTTTGTCGAAGCAGCGGCCGACGGCCGCGTGAGGGCATGCACCAAGCCAATGCAAGGATGACGGTAAAGGTCAGCGCATTGGCGGGAATTTGTAAATTGAAGTCAACCGTGCTGTGCAACGCCAGACAGCAGATGGCCATGAAAATGCCAACCGCCATGCCACGCGTCTGAGCGGGCCTGTTGTCCCCCATGGCATGCAATGCACGCCACAAGGCCAGCCCGACGACGGCGGCGAGCAAACCCAGCCCCAGCAATCCCGTATCAGCCGCGATCTCGACGTAATCGTTGTGCGCATGGTCATAAAAACCCAGCGGGTGCTCGCCTTTGAAGGGCGCAAACGCGGTGTAGAACGTGCCGCCACCAAAACCAAACCATGGCCGCTCGGGCAGCATGCGCAACGCATAACGGGCCGCTTGCAGCCGTTCCTCGATGGACTCTTCACGCTGCTGCGGGCGCGGTGTTGCGACGTCACCGGCCACCGGGGTTGCCGCGCGCTCGGCCGATGTGGCTTCAATGCGGGCAATGACCTGCTCAAGCCCTATCCACTGGCCAATCACCACCACGTCAACCACCAATAAGCTGACCACCAACCACAGCGCCGTGCGCCGCAATTGACGCGACTTGACAGCGCAAATACAGCCGGTCAACAAAAGCGAGCACAGCAAAGCAGCATTGCCCATGCGGGAGCGCGTCATTACCAAAGCCATCACCATCAGGATCAGCAGCAGACGAACCACCATTTTTTTCGACATGGTGAACTGCAGCAGCGCCACCAGGCGCTCACGCCAACCGCGCGCCAACCGCGCTCCCGCACCCATGTTGGCGAGCATCAAACCCAGGCCCAGGGAAATGCACATTTCCATGTAGCCCGCCAAGTGATCGGCGTTTGCAAACGTGCCGGTGGCGCGTCCACTTGAAAACGGCATGAACAACAGCTGGTAGTCGACACGCGCGCCAAACAGCACGATGGCCAGCGCCGCCTGCGCCACGCCCGAAGCCACCACCGCCAGCATGAACAGGCGCACCCGGCGTTCCTCTCGTACCAGCAATGTCGTCAAGAAAAAGGCGGCCAGGCAAGCCAGCGTCAACATTAAATACTGTCGGGTCGCAAACGGATCGACCGACAGCGCCACGGCTTTTTCAGCTGCTGCGCCGCCTGTTGCCAGCGGCGGCCAGGGCACGAGTTGCGCGGCGACCAACGCAGCATAGGAAGCCAGCAAAAGCAAAGGCCCGGCGGCGGCATACCGTGAAACCGCACGTTCTGCGCCGGGCGCCTGCGCCGCCCACACGGCGGCCAACCACACCAAAGTCAGCAGCCCGCACAGCACGATCGCCAACAGTGCAATTGACCACGTGCGGCCGCTGCCCAGCGGCAGTGGCGCCCATATCAGGGTGGCCAGCAGACCATAAAAAGCCAGCACTTCCGCCCGTTGGAGCAAAAGCGCACGCGGCACGGTGGCAAACATGAAGGCGTTGAATTTGGGTGAAAAGCAAAGATGCGCATGGCAAGAATGGAAATGGCAGCCCAAGGCTGCCATTTCCAAACCAGCGGAAGGTTGTCAGCAGCGGCTGACTCCGGAGCTGTTGCCACGGGCGCAAGCGTTTGCCGGGGTGGCTGGCAACGGCCGCGGCACCACGACGATCACGGAGCTTGGGGTGACCACGGACCGCACGCCATCGACGACGGACACCTGTGCACGCGTCATCACAGGGGTTGCTGTCCTGGATTCAGCGGCAGCGGAAGCAGCCGTTGAAGCTGCCAGCAATGCAACGCCACCCAGCGTTGCGGAAAACGTACGAAACAAGTTGGTCATGTCAATTCCTCACAAAAAAACGTTAAACAAAGAGTACCACGTGATAGCCATTTACGTGAGTAGAAACACCTGTTCGTGGCCCCCCGAAGCCTGGGGGTCGGCCGGGCTGCGACGATCAATCAGGCTTGTGGATTAGGGGCCTTGTCTGCCGCGTCAACGCAGGCCACTGAGGAAATACCACTTTTTTTAAGCCCCTGGCCGTTGACCAATCGCTCCAGCTGGCGGTTGAAGTGACTCAGCACGCTATGGCGGTCAAGATGCGAGTGCGCATATTCACGCCCTGCAGCGCCCAGCCGGGCGCGCAGCGCTGGCTGCGCCGCCAGCATGACCAGCGCCTGCGCCAGCGCCTCGGGGTCGCCCGGCGCTACAACCAGACCACAGTGCTGGACAACCTTGGCAATCGCCGACCCGGATTGCGCCATTGCGACCACCGAACGGCCGCTGGCCAACATTCCGGTGAGCTTGGAAGGCATCACCAGATCAGCTGCTTCGGCGCGCTGTGGCAGCAAATGGATGTCGGCCATGCCCAGCAGCGATGACAACTGCTCGACGGGCTGCAACGGCAGGAAGCGGACCTCGGGCAGGTCTTTGCACAGCTGCACCAGTTCTTCGCGGCCGGCGCCTTCGCCACAGAATACAAAAACCAATGAGGGGTGCGAACGCAGCAGGACGGCCGTAGCGGCCAGCACGTCCAGCCCCTGCTTGCCGCCCATGTTGCCAGAGTAAAGCGCCACCACGGCTTCAGGCGCGATATTCAATGCCTTGCGAAATGCGTTCGGTCCGAATTCCGGCACGACGCTCGTCATGTCAACCCAATTGGGAAACAGCGCGCCGCGTTCCGCGGTCACGCCTTTGGCCAGCAGGCGCTCGAGCATGCGTTCTGAAATGGTCGATACCACGTCGAAACCGCGCATCAGCGTGCGTTCCACCCATTCGATGGCCAGCCGGCGGCGGCGGCCACCGACCATCCCCAGTTCGAACGCCGCGTCGACCTCGAAGTCCTGCACGTGCAGCCAGGCTTTGGCACCGCACAGGCGTGCCGTCAGCCAGGCCATGGGCGCGCATAACAAAGCTGGCTCTACCACCCACACGACATCAGGGCGCCAAACAACATGGCGCAGCATCAAGGGTGCGCTGCTAAGGGCAAAACTGGCCAGGTGCAGCAAGCGCCGCGTGCCGTTGAGCCGTGTGCGCGGCACCCACAAGGGGCAGCGCCACACCTTTGCACCCCACCAATCGCCGCGCCGGTAGAGATGCGGGTGGTGGCCTTCCGATACTTCCCATGCCGGGTAGTAAGGCGGGGCGGTGACCACTCGCACGTCATGCCCGGCGGCAGCCAGCCACGCGGCCATGTCCCCCGTGTACTTGCCAACACCGGTGAGCTCAGGCGCAAAGTTGATACCGTAAAGCAGAATTTTCATGGGCTTGCGGTGTCCCGGCAGACGGGATAAAGGCCAAGAAGGCGGCTGAAAGCACCAGCGCCAAGGGTTAACCTGAGGGTAGCAGACAAGCGCTTTAAGAAGAGTGCCCAGCGCGGTCGGCGCCGTCAAAACCCTTCAAGCCAGGGGGCTGCGGCCAGGACGTCCGTGGGAACGTCACGCACCCGTGTTCAGGGGGAGTTGGTCGCCGCACTGCGCTCCATGGCGAGCCCACGGCCTATCATTCGCATGGGACAGCCACAATTTCCCGCTCGCCGGGCTTCATGTGCTCGCACGGTCCGCAAGACGCCGTGATTTCAAAGGTCCGCCACCTGGCAAGGCGTGCCATTTCACCCTGTTCCGTTCCGCGTCTGGAGTTGTCGTCAATGAAGGCCGCCCTCACCCTTTGGGCTTCTGCAGTTGTTTTGCAATGGCTGCTGTTTCCTGAAACCGGCGCCGCCAGTGCGGCCGGTTTGACGCTTTTGGGCGGCCTGCTGGGCCTCTTGCTGTGCCTGCGCCGCGACGTGCTGCTTGAAAACCCGGTTTCCAGTGCCATGGTGCTGGGTTACACGCTGTCGCATTTTCTGCTGCCGCCGGTGGCCACGCTGCTGGAGGGCAAGTCGCTGGTCAACAACCTGCAGCACCCAGAACTGGTATTTCCAAACTTGCTGTACGGACTGTGCGCCTTAGGGTTGGCACACGTGGTGTACCGCAACTTCCCGCCGCTGCAGGCTTTGCGTTTTTTCCTGTCGGAAAAGCTGTACCGGCCGGTCGGGTTTTTCCAGATGCCTTCCAACCTGCATTTGTTGTGCATGGGCCTGGTCGGGCAATTGGCGCTCGGCTTCAATGTATTTTTCGGTGGCAGCGGCGATGCCGAACCCGCAGGCGTGTTTGGCAAGGTGATGCAGGCCATGGCCGTTTTTGCCTTCATTCCCTACTGTTCGCTGGTGCGGCCGGCGCTGGGAGACCACACGCCGCTGGATGGGCGCTGGCGCCGCACGCTAGTGCTGTACTCGATGATCATGTTGGGCATTGCCGCTAGTTTGAATGCCCGTTCCGCCATACTGTTCGGATTCGCCTCAGTTGGACTGGTGTTCACTTATTGCTACGTCACCGGCCTGGTGCAAACGCAGTTGTTCAACCTGCGCAACTTGGCGTTGGGCGCTGTTGCGTTGTGGTTGCTGGCGGGCCCAATCGCCAATTTCGCCACCGCCATGGTGATGGTTCGCAGCGACAGGGGCAGCGCCAGCGGCATGGAGATGCTGGTCAAGACTCTCGATGTCATGGGTGATCCACAGGCCATTCGCGACTTCAAAAAAGAAGAAGTCAACACGCGTTCGGCGTTGTGGGACGAGTACTACGTCGACAACGTTTTACTTTCGCGGTTGTGCAATCTGAAATTTGCCGACCAAACGCTGGGTCTCGCCGAAGAACTTGGCCCCGATGGTCGAGCCTATCTAAGGGAAATAGAATTTTTACGGGCCGTCAGCATGCTGCCCTCGCCGCTCATCGAGGGCTTGGGGTTAACCATTGACAAGAAATATGCCAATTCCGGCTCGGGGGGTGACCATTTGCTGTTTGCGGTGACTGGCGCGCCCTATGTCATCGGCGGATTTCGGACGGGCTCGCTGTTGGGGAACAGCGCCGCTGCATTGGGCTTTATTTATCCTTTGGTCCTGGCTTTCATGGCCCTATTGATTTTTACGGTAATGGACGCCCAAACCAGCCGCGTGGCCGACAGTACTCGCATTGAAGGATGGCGGCCAGTGTTGTCGCCCTATGTCGTCGTGGCCTTTTTTACGCTGACATTTCATTTCACCAGTGCTGCTACAGGCGCCGAATCGCTGTCCGCAGCGGCGGGGCCAATTCTGCGCGGCTGGGCGCAAACCGCGTTTGTTTACGCCGTGACGTTCTGGCTGACCCACGCCATTGCCCAGGCCCTCAGCAGCGGCCACGAGCCCGTGCGCGCATGAGTGCCGGCTGGCATGCCGCGGCGGCTCCCTGCCGATGAACATCGTTTTGTTCACGCACCCCATGCGCATGTCGTCCAACAGCATGCCGCGCTATGCCGGGTGGCTGGAGGCGGGGTTGGCGGAGCGCGGTCACACCGTCAGCCGGTTGACAGCGCCCGGCCACCTGGCGGCGCAGCTACCGGCGCGCTGGCAAAGCAAATGGGTCAATTACGTCGACCAGTTTGTGCTGTTTCCGCTATGGGTGCGGCCGCGGCTGCGTCGGCTGCCGGCCGATACGCTGTTCGTTTTTTGCGACCAGGCGCTGGGCCCGTGGGTGCCGCTGGTCTGCAGGCGACCGCACGTCGTCCATTGCCATGACTTCCTGGCGCTGCGCTCGGCGCTGGGTGAAATTCCCGAGAACCCCACCAGCTTCACCGGCCGCCTCTACCAGCGGCTGATTCGCTGGGGCTTTCGCCACGGCCGGCATTTCATTTCGATTTCCCGCCAGACGCAGGCCGACCTGCAACGCTTCGGGCCGGCGCAGCCGCTCACCTCTGAAGTCGTGCTGAACGGCCTGAATTTTCCTTATGCGCCGTTGTCGGCCGATGCCGCGCGGCAACTGTTGCATGCCACCCCGCTGCAGCCGGGGCGCGGCTTTCTGCTCAACGTGGCGGGCAGCCAGTGGTACAAAAACCGCGCCGGCATCGTGCGGCTCTATGCCGAATACGTGCGCCGCGTGGCCGACCCGCTGCCGCTGTGGTGCGTCGGCCCGCCGCCTGACGCCGCGGTGCGCGCGCAACTGGCGCAGGTCGGCCCGGCCGGGGCGGTGCATTTCGTTCAGGGCTTGTCCAGCCCGGCGCTGCAGGCGGCTTACTCGCTGGCGGCGGCGTTTCTGTTTCCGAGCCTGGAAGAAGGCTTTGGCTGGCCCATCATCGAAGCCCAGGCCTGCGGTTGCCCCGTGCTGACGACCGATGCGCCGCCCATGAACGAAGTGGCCGGCCCAGCCGCCGTGCTGCTGCCGCGGCTGGCCTTTGGGGGCGATCTGGCCGCCTGGGCCGTGCACAGCGCCGATCAACTGGTGGCGCTGCTGGCGGAACCTCCGGCACAACGGCAAACCCGCGCCGAGCAAGGCCTGGCCTGGGCCGCCCGCTTCGACGCCGAACGCGCGCTTGACGCCTGCGCAGCACTGTATGAACAGGTATTGGCGCAAAGTGCCGGCCCCGCCGCACCGCCACCGAAGGTTTCGCTTTGAGTATGCAACCCGCTTCCAATGCCAACGGCTGCGACCTGGCCGTCGTCATCCTGACCCGCAACGAGGAAATCCACCTGGCGCGGGCGTTGCACAACGTGATGGCATCAGGCTTGGCGAAACAGGTGTTCGTCATCGACTCGCACTCGACCGACCGCACGGTCGACATCGCCCGCGAACACGGTGCCGTGGTGCTGCAAAACCGCTTCGTCAACCAATCGGTGCAATTCCAGTGGGCGATGGACCACGCACCCATCACCTGCGCCTGGGTGATGCGGCTGGACGCCGATGAACTGATCGAGGCCGATCTGGCTGCGACGTTGAAAACCACGCTGCCGGCGCTGCCGCCGCACGTGGTCGGCATCAACCTGCAGCGCAAGCACATCTTTCTGGGCCGCTGGATTCGCCATGGCGGGCGCTACCCGCTCGAGATGCTGCGCATCTGGCGGCGTGGCCACGGTCAGATCGAAAACCGCTGGATGGACGAGCACATCACCGTCAGCGGCGGCGACACCGTCACGCTCAAAGGCGGCTTTGCCGACCACAACCTGAACGACTTGCCGTATTTCATCGACAAGCACAACAAATACGCCACCCGCGAAGCCATCGAAATCATCAACCAGCGCCGCGGCCTGTTCGAGCGGCCGCACACACTGACCGCCGCCGGCGCCTCGTGGCAGGCGGCGGCCAAGCGCGCCGTCAAAACCCGGCTCTACAACCAAATGCC
>JANXMO010000144.1 GCA_025354615.1 Burkholderiales bacterium
GGCGAGAAATGGCAGCGCCGTCTCCCACTGGTCGTTCACCAGGGCTTCGCGGATGAAAATTTCGCGTGCCGCGACCGGGTCAATTCGGCCATAGTTGGTTTTGCGTCCGCTGTAGACCACCAGGCCATACAGGGTGGCGCGTTCCAGTGCAGTGACTTCGGCTGCCTTTTTTTCCCAGTGCGGATCGAGCAACTGGGTTTTGATCAAATGACCGCCAATCGACTCCAGCCACCGCGGCTCAATGTTGGCCATGCCGCGCGCATACAGCCGCGTGGTTTCGACCAACTCCGCCGCCACGACCCAGCGCCCCGGCTTCTTGGATAACTTGACGCCGGGATGACGTTGAAAACGAATGCCGCGGGCACCGAGGTAGCCTTCTTCATCGGTGTTTTTGAATCCGATATTGCCGAGCAGCCCGGCTAGCAGTGACAAATGCAGTTGCTCGTAACTGGCGGGCAGTGTGTTGAGCCGCCAGCGGTGTTCTGCGACGACCGTCATCAATTGCGAATAGATGTCACGCCACTCGCGCACGCGGCGTGGCGAAATAAAGTGCTCACGCAGCAATTGCTCTTGTTTGCGTTGACTCAACCGAACGGTGCTGGGGATTTCTGACCCCTCTTTGCTTGCTTCCTTGCTTCGGGTAGCCTCCAGCCAACGCCACAATTTCAGGTCGCCCATGAACTCCGAACGTTCATCGTCAAAGCGCCGGTGGGCCGCATCGGCCGCCTGCTGGGCCTCGAGCGGGCGGTCCCGGACGTCCTGCACGCTCATGGCGGCGGCGACAACGAGCACCTCCGCCAAGGCCTCACGGCCGCGGGCTTCCAACACGATGCGGCCAATGCGGGGGTCAAGCGGCAGCTGTGCCAGCTCGCGGCCGATAACAGTGAGTTGATTGGCTTCGTCAACGGCGCCCAGTTCGGTCAGCAACTGATAGCCATCTGCCACCGCCCGGCGAGGTGGTGCTTGCAGAAAAGGAAAGTTTTCCACATCGCCCAGATGCAAAGCCTTCATACGCAATATGACGCCTGCCAACGACGAGCGCATGATTTCCGGATCAGAAAAAGGCGGTCGCGAGGCAAAGTCTTTTTCGTCGTACAGACGAATGCAAATGCC
>JANXMO010000167.1 GCA_025354615.1 Burkholderiales bacterium
GTTACGGTTTATTGGGCCTTTCAATTCGACATTGGCCCCCGCTTGCGCCAGCAGTGCCACGCATTCGGCATGGCCACCTTTGGCGGCCAGCATGAGGGCCGATAGGCGATTGACGTCTTGACGGTTGACTTCTGGATTTGCTCTCAGCAGCAGTTCCAGCTCGCCCAACCGCCCTTGTCGGGCCGCCACCATTGTGGGCGTCTGGCCCTGCCGATTGACAGAGTTGATGTTGCTGCTTCTTGCAATCAAAGCGGGCAACAAGTCGGTCATTCCACCACTGGCGGCGTAATGAAGCGCCGTGTTTTGCACGCCATCCGTCATGTCGGCATTGCCTTCCAGCAGATCCAACAGGCGGCCCGCCAGCACGCCCTCTTTTTGCTTTAACGACTGCAACACGCTGTTGCCCAGATCTGCTTGTGACCACGTTTTAGCCCACGTGATGACTTGGTCGAACAACGCCGTTTCATGCGACGGATCGGCCTGCCGGTAGCGCCGTAACGCGGGTTCGCTCAGCGCTTCATGCCAACCTTGATAGGGGTAGTTCAGCAACATCGACCAGACACGTTCGGGCGCAAAGTTTTTCAGCTTGTCCACCTGCGTCGTGTTTTCCAACGCAGCCTTGACCCGCTCGGGCGTGTCCGTTGCCTCGGTCAAATCATCCACTTCGATTGGCCGGCGGTTGAAGCGCTTGCCCTCGGTTTTGGTTTTGACGTAGAAGCTGCTGTCGCCCACTTGCTTGACCGTCACCGCATCGCCTTTTTTTCCGATCAGGCGGTCGGTCTTGAAAGGCTCGATCACTGCGCCTTCCAGGTTGCGCGCAATGCGGTGCACCAGCACGGTCGGGTTGGCTATCAACGTGTAAGTGGCGTCTTCCTTCCGGGCAGCCGGATGCTCGTCAAACAGGGTGTATTCGTCGATGCCGCCATAGCTCAGCTGGAGCTTTTCCTTCAGCGTGTGGATGAAATGGTCGACCACTTCGAACAACTGGTCATCCGACATCGGCTGGCCAATGATGGGTTTGGGCAGCGGCCCGTCCGGTTCGGAGCCGTCTTTTGGCGCGGGCAACGGTTCGGCCGGTGTGCTGCAGTAGGCGGCAAAGTGCTGCTGTACTTCTTGCAAGCAGGTCTCGGCCATCGTGCGCACGAGGAGCTCAGGCGTCAGGCAGTAATCGAGATAGCTCTGGCAACTCCCTGTGTGGTCTTTGGCCTGCTGCATGTCGACGCTGTCGGTGACTTTGTCAGCGCCGTAGAGATGGCCGATTTCATTTCGAAGGGTGTCGACATAGTGGATTTCATTGCCCGCGTAGTTCACTTCGTTGCCAAATGTGTTGT
>JANXMO010000174.1 GCA_025354615.1 Burkholderiales bacterium
CGTGGCCTGGAAGGTGGGCGTGAAGCCCGCCGAGGCGGACTGCAGCACGAAGATCAGCACGTAGACCTGCCACACCTGGGTGACGAACGGCAGCAGCAACGCCACGGCGGCGCGCACGAGGTCCAGCGTGACCAGTAGGGCCCGGCGTGGCAGTCGCTCGGCGAAAGCCGCAGCCACAGGCGCAATGCCGATGTAGGCCAACATCTTGATGGCCAGCGCCGTGCCCAGCACCGCACCAGCATCGGCGCCGGCGAGGTCGTAGGCCAGCAGGCCGAGCGCCACGGTAGCAAGCCCTGTTCCGAGCAGTGCGACCACCTGTGCCCCGAGCAGGTGGCGGTAGGTTCGGTTGCGAAGAACGTCCAGCATGGCGCGGCTCCCTGGATGGCTTGGTTGAAGGAATGTCGGGGTCGCGCGCAAGGGCACGCGGCGGTCCAGACGGTTTACTTGCCGCTGAAGTTGCTGGCGATCAGGTTGCCCTGCAGCGTGAAGAACATGTACAGCGTGTCTTTCGCCTTATCGGATGCGGCCGGGTTGGTGAAGGTCACCCTCCATTCCTTGCTGCTCTTGCCGTCAATCTGGTCGAGCGTGGCAAGCTTGGCATCAGCCCAGGTATTGTCGATCTTGCCTTCGGCGATGAGTACTTCTTTGCGCTTGACCGCGCAGGTGGACACCGTTTCTTTCGACGCGGTCGTCATGCCGTGGAAGTGGCACCCGGAGGCGCCGCCGGCAGAGGCCGGGCCGGCAAGCGTCAGGCCGCCGACGGCAACCAGGGAGGCGACGGCGGATGCAGCAAGAGAGGCGATCAGTTTTTTCATGAAAACTCCTTCAGTGGTGGGGTGAAAAAAATGAAATTCGACCTGCACTCGCGGTCTCACAGGCGGTCGCGGTCGGTCTCGACGCTCTTCTCGATGTCGAGGTCCTCGTGCGCATGTCCGTGCTCCTTGGCCGGGAAGCGGAACCCGTCGGGGTCGCTGTCGTGCTGGTAGCCGTGCAGCTGCATCAAAAGCAGCAAGCCGCCGATGGCCATGAGCGCGGTGTTGGCCAAGTTGCTGAAGCGCAGAAACGACGGCTTCTTGCGCCACACCGTCAGCAGGCCGACCATCACGGTAAGCGCCGCGATCTGACCCACTTCGACGCCGACATTGAAGCTGAGAATGCGCAACAGCATGCCGGTGGCGTCATCGCCCAGCGGCAACTGCTGCAGCCGCGTGGACAGGCCGAAGCCGTGCAGTAGCCCGAAACCAAAGACCATGACCGGCAGGGTCGGCGACTTGACGCCCAGGTGTTTCTGGAAGCCGCCGTTGTTGTCGAAGCCCTTGTAAATCACGCTGATGGCGATCAGGGCATCGACCAGCCAGAAATTCCATGTGATCTTCAGAAAGGTGGCGAAGATCAGCGTGATGCAGTGACCCAGCGTAAATACGGTGACGAACTTGGCGACCTCGCTGAAGCGTGTCAGGAAGAACACCAAGCCAAGCAGGAACAGCAGGTGGTCGTAGCCGGTGAGCATGTGGCTCGCACCCAGGCCGATGTACTGCAGGTAGCCGCCGTCGAGCATGCGCTGCTTGTCGACCTCGGAGATGCCGTGCGCCCATGCGGCCGCCGCGGAGAAGAGCAAGCCCGCCGCGAGGAGCGGCTGGGCGAGACGTTTGAACATGTTTTGCTTTCTTGAGATTGGAATCGGTGTCACGCGGAGAGGCGGGCCTCTCCGCATCCAGTCACGCTTGCGGTACCGCTTCTTCCAGGGCGGGCTTGGGGTGCTGGCGGGAATGCCTGAGCACCAGGCCGCAAAGCGCCGGCAGAACGAACAGCGTCAGTACCGTCGCCGTGACCAGGCCGCCAATCACGACGGTGGCCAGTGGCCGCTGGACCTCGG
>JANXMO010000196.1 GCA_025354615.1 Burkholderiales bacterium
CGGCGGAGAAAAAACGCATCGTGTTGCGTGACGTGCCAGCCGATTTCGTCAAGATCAGCTCCAGCCTGGGCCGAGCCCACCGCGTCAGCATCGTCGTGCTGCCGGTGTTGTTCGAGGGCGAAACCAAGGCGGTCATCGAGCTGGCCTCGCTGCAGAACTTCTCGCTCGGTTCGCTGGCCTTCCTCGATTTGCTGACGCAAAGCATCGGCGCGGTGTTCAACACGATCGAGGCCACGATGCGCACCGAAGGCCTGCTGACGCAGTCGCAGCAGCTGACAGTAGAGCTGCAGTCGCGTCAGAGTGAATTGCAGCAGACCAACGAAGAGCTGGGCACCAAGGCGCGGCTGCTGGCCGAGCAGAACGCTGAGGTGGAACGCAAGAACGCCGAAGTGGAGCAGGCTCGCCGCGCGCTCGAGGAGCAGGCGGCCGAGCTGGCGCTGACGTCGAAATACAAGTCGGAATTCCTGGCCAACATGTCGCACGAGCTGCGCACGCCGTTGAACTCGATTTTGATTTTGAGCCAGCAACTGGCCGAAAATTCGCCGGGCAATTTGTCGGGCAAACAGGTCGAGTTCTCGCGCAACATCAACTCGTCGGGCTCTGACTTGCTGCATCTGATCAATGACATTCTTGATTTGTCGAAGATCGAGTCGGGCACGGTGACAGTCGATATCGAGAGCATTCCGTTCTCCGGGCTGCGCGACACGATAGACCGCAACTTCCGCCACGTGGCCGAGGCGAAGAACCTGCCGTTCCAGATCCGCTTCGACACCGAGCTGCCCCGTTCGATGGAGAGCGACCCGAAGCGCTTGCAGCAGATTCTCAAGAACCTCCTGTCCAACGCTGTCAAGTTCACGTCGCATGGCCATGTGCATGTCAGCGTCGAGCGGGCCACGCACGGTTGGAGCCCGGAGCACGCGGTGCTTGGCAACGCGCCGTACGTGGTCGCCTTCACGGTGGAAGACACCGGCATCGGCGTGGCGCCCGACAAGCAGCGACTGATCTTCGAAGCCTTCCAGCAGGCCGATGCCGGCACTTCGCGCAAATATGGCGGCACCGGCCTCGGGCTGGCCATCAGCCGCGAGCTGGCGGTGCTGTTGGGCGGCGAAATCAAGCTCACCAGCGTGCACGGCCAGGGCAGCGTCTTCACGCTCTTCCTGCCACTCCACTACTCCGGCCCGAATGGCAGCCGCGCCACGGCGTCGCGCACGGCACGCAGTAATGAATCAAGGCAAGACCTGCCGCTGTTGCCGTTGGCGCGCGAGGAAAACATCGCCGACGACCGGGCCGCCATCGAGCCCGGCGACCCGGCTTTGCTGATCATCGAAGACGACCCGCATTACGCACGAATTCTGCTGGGGCTGGCGCGTGACAGCGGCTTCAAGGGCATCGTTGCCAACAAGGGCGCGCATGCGTTGGCGCTGGCCCGGCAGTTTCAGCCGACCGCCGTGTCGCTCGACATCTTCTTGCCCGACATGCTGGGCTGGACGGTGCTCAACCAACTCAAACTCGACCCGTTGACGCGGCACATCCCGGTGCAGATCGTGACGCTCGAGGAGGAGCGCCAGCACGGCCTGGCACATGGCGCCTTCGCCTACCTGGTCAAGGAGCCGACGACGGCCGGCCTGCAGGCGGCTTTCGAGCGCATCAAGGATTTCACCGCGCCTCGCACCAAGCGGCTGCTGGTGGTTGAGGACAACGACATCGAACGCGAGTCCATCGTCGAGCTGCTGCACCACGACGACATCGAGACCGTCGCCCTGGGCAGCGGCCAGGAGGCGCTGGCGGCGATGCGAGCCGAGGCCTTCGACTGCCTGGTTCTGGATTTGCGCCTGCCCGACATGAGCGGGTTCGAGCTGCTCGAATTGCTGCAGGCCGAGCCGGCATTGGCCGGCGTGCCGGTAGTGGTTTTCACCGGCAAGGACCTGACCGATGGCGACTTGGCGCAGCTCAAGACCATGGCCAAAAGCATCGTGTTGAAAGACGTGCAGTCACCCGAGCGGCTGCTCGATGAAACCGCGCTGTTCCTGCACCGCGTCGTCACCGACCTGCCGCAGACCAAGCAGGACATGCTGCAGCGGCTGCACGGCGGCAAGGAAGTGCTGCGCGGGCGCAAGGTGCTGGTCGTCGATGACGATGCGCGCAACATTTTCGCCTTGACATCGCTGCTGGAGAACCATGAAATGGACGTCATCAGCGCCACCAGCGGGCGTGACGCCATCCACCTGATCGAGCGTACGCCCGAGCTCAGCATGGTGCTGATGGACATCATGATGCCGGACATGGACGGTTATGAAACGATGCGGGAAATTCGCCGGGCGCAGCAGTTCCGCACCCTGCCGATATTGGCGCTGACAGCCAAAGCCATGAAAGGAGACCGCGAAAAATGCCTGGAAGCCGGCGCCAGCGACTACATCGCCAAACCCGTCAACACCGATCAACTGCTGTCACTGATGCGGGTCTGGTTGTTCCGCTGAGTTGCTTGTGCACCTGCTTTTTGCAAACTTTCCTTTTGCCAGACGCCATCCGCCGTACGGCGGCAGGCCTGAGCTGCGCGGCCGTCATCAAATGCCCGGTATGAATGACCCATTGCTTCCTCACAATGCACAAGGCCCAGGCCTGCTGTTCGCGCCGCCACGGCAGCCCGGGCTGTCAGCCGATGAATTCACGGTGCCCGCGGCCGTGGTCGAGGAGCCCATCAACATTTTGATCGTCGACGACGAGCCGAAGAACCTGGTAGTGCTCGAAACCCTGCTCGACGCGCCCCACTACCGGCTGGTGCGTGCAACTTCAGCCGACCAGGCGCTGCTGGCGCTGGTGGCGGAAGAATTTGCGCTGTTGATTCTCGACATCCGCATGCCCGGGATGACCGGCTTCGAGCTGGCGCAAATCATCAAGACGCGCAAAAAAACAGCGCAGGTGCCCATCATCTTCCTCACGGCTTACTACAACGAAGACCAGCACGTGTTGGAGGGCTATGGCAGCGGCGCGGTCGACTACCTGCACAAACCCGTCAATGCAGCCGTCTTGCGCTCCAAGGTGGCGATTTTTGCGCAGCTGCACCGCAAAAGCCGCGAAGTCGCCTGGACCAACCAGGCATTGCGGGCCGAAATCAGCGACCGGCGGCGCGCCGAAGAGCAGCTGCGCGAACTCAATGAGGTGCTCGATTTGCGGGTGGCGCAGCGCACCGATGCGCTGTCAGCCAGCGACGCCCGCTTGCGCCTGGCAACCGACACCGTCGGCCTGGGCATCTGGATTTGGCAGCCGGGGGACGATGCCTGGGTCTGGGAAAACGACTGGCTGTTCGACATGCTGGGCATCAGCCGTAACGAGGGGCCTACCTCGGCGGCGCAGTTCGCAGCCACTTTCGTCCATCGACAAGACCGCCCGTTGTTCGAGCGCGCCATCAACAACACGCTGCACCAAGGCGCCGCATTGCAGCTGGAACTGCGCCTGCAACGCCCTGACGGCATGCTGTGCTGGGCCGAATTCGCCGGCAACAAGGTGATGGAACCTGACGGCAGCCAGCGCGTGCTGGGCACAGTGCGCGACACCACGCAACGGCAGCGGGCCGAGCAAGAGCTGCGTGACAGCGAGGCGCGCTACAGAGCGCTTTTCCATTCGATCGACGAAGGTTTTTGCGTGGCCGACATGCTGTTCGACGCCACCGGCGCGGCCGTCGATTTCCGCTTTGCCGAATGCAATCTTGCTTTTGGCAAGCACTCCGGCCTGGTGGCCGCGACCGGCAAATGCATGCGTGAACTGGTGCCCGATTTTGAAAGGAGTTGGCTCGAAGCCTTCGGCCGGGTGGCGTCGTCGGGCGAGGCCTTTCGGCAAATGGGCGAAATCAAATCACTGCATCGTTTTCTGGAAATTCACGCGTTTCGCCTGGGCGCCACAGGCAGCGGCAAAGTCGCCATCTTGCTGCGTGACATCACCGAGCGCAGCAAGGCCGAGGAAGCCTTGCGCGAACGTGAGCGCTTCCTGAGCACCGTGACGGCCGCGGCGCGCATCGGCTTGGCGGTTGTCGAGCCTGGTGACGTGTACCGGTTCGCGAACGATGCGTATGCGCAGATGCTGCAGCTCGCGCCGGGCGCCATGGTCGGCCAGCCGGTGTTCAACAGCTTGCCCGACATCTGGGCTGGCGCGCGCGCCCCGCTGCAACATGCCTTCAACGGCGCGCGCGAATCGTTTGAATTCGCATTGCCAGGCCGGGCGCAAGACGACCGCTTGCGCCACTTCGGAGTTTTCCTCGAGCCGCATATCGACATCCACGGTTTGCACACCGTTGCCGTGGTGGTGATCGAGATCACCGACTTGAAACAGCTCGAATCCGAGCTGCGCGACACCGACCGCCGGAAAGACGAGTTTCTCGCCACCTTGGCGCATGAGCTGCGCAACCCGCTGGCGCCGGTGCGCAATGCGGTTCACATGCTTCATTTGAAAGATTCATCGGCGGCGCAGCTGCAATGGGCGCGAGAGGTCATCGACAGGCAAGTCAAAGTGATGACGCGCTTGATCGACGACTTGATGGATGTCAGCCGAATCAACCAGGGCCGCATCGAGTTGCGGCGCGAGGCCGTGCCCTTGGCCAAAGTGCTGGCATGGGCGATCGAGGCCAGCCGCCCGCAAATCGAGGAATACGGGCACCAACTGGCGTTGCATCTGCCCGCTGACGAGCCGCTGATGCTCGATGCCGACGTCACGCGGCTGTCGCAGGTGTTCATGAACCTGCTGACCAACGCGGCCAAGTACACCGACCGGTCGGGCCGGATCGACGTCACCGTCAGACGCGAAGGCGACGATGCGGTGGTCACCGTGAAAGACAACGGCATCGGGATTGCGACTGACAAATTGCGCAGCGTGTTCGTGATGTTTTCGCAGGTGGAAGACGCTTTGTCACGCTCCCGCGGCGGGCTGGGTATTGGCTTGTCGCTGGCCAAACGGCTGGTTGAAATGCATGGCGGCCGCGTCAAGGCCCGCAGCACCGGCCTGGGCCAGGGCAGTGAATTCGAAGTGGTGCTGCCGCTGGCCCTTGACCCGACACCGCCCGAGGCGCCAGCCGCCATGCCGGGCCGCCAGGCCCCCGAGCCGATACCGGCCAATGCCAGTGCCGCCCCAGCTCCTGTGCGTGTTTTGGTGATCGACGACAACCGCGATGGCGCCGACAGTCTGACGGCGCTTCTGTCGCTGTTGGGCTATGCGGTGCAAACCGGTTATGACGGCGAAGCCGCGGTAAGCCTGGCCCTTGAATTTGCCCCCAACATCGTGCTGCTGGACATCGGCTTGCCGAAGATCAGCGGCTATGAAGCCTGCAAACGCATCCGCGCACAGCCCGGCGGGCAGCACATGGCCCTGGTCGCCATGACCGGCTGGGGCGACGAAGAAGCCCAACGCAAAGGCAAGGAAGCCGGGTTCGATCGGCACTTGATCAAGCCGGTGGACGAAGCCTTGTTGATGTCGACGCTGGCGGAATTGTCGAAATCACCAGCGCCCGCGGCTTGAACATTGAAGCAGGCCAGCCCGCTATCGACTGATTTCTATTGACTGCATCCGCATGCTGTTTCTTTTGTCACCCGCCAAAGCGCTTGATTTCGATTCGCCGCATCACGTGCAGCGGCCCACCACACCGTCATTTATGGGCGAGGCGGCGGAATTGATCGGTTTGTTGAAGGCGCTGTCGCCTGAAGAGGTGGCGGCGTTGATGCGGCTTTCGCCAGCGCTGGCAGCTTTGAATGTGCAGCGTTATGCCGATTGGCGCCCGCGCGCCACGGCACGCAACAGCAAGCCGGCACTTCTGGCGTTCAACGGCGACGTTTATGACGGCCTGGGCGCCGCTTCGCTGGACGACGCGGCGCTGGCATGGGCGCAGCAGCACCTGGCGATTTTGAGCGGCCTCTACGGCGTGTTGCGCCCGCTCGACCGGCTGCAGCCCTACCGGTTGGAGATGGGCTCGCCACTGGCCACGGCGCGCGGGCGTTCGCTGTACGACTATTGGGGCGACCGGCTGGCTGTGCGGTTGAACCGCTGGGTGCAACGCGATGCCAGCCCGGTGATCATCAACCTGGCCTCGCAGGAATATTTCAAGGCGGTCAACCGGCCGGCCCTGAAGCCGCGGGTGATCGACTGCGTGTTCGAAGAGGCCCGCGACGGTGGTTACCAAGTGATTGGTTTTTTCGCCAAGCGTGCCCGCGGCCTGATGGCGCGCCACGCGATTTGCAATCGGGTGGCCGTGCCCGAGGCGCTGCAGGATTTCAACGAGGCGGGATACGCTTTTGCCGCCGCGGCCTCCAGCCCCAGCCGGTTCGTGTTCCGCCGCGAGCGCGTGCCGGGTGTGGCCAGCGCCTGACAACGGCGGTTCAACAAAACCGGCCATGCCTTCGAGGCCTTTCACTGCGCCGCCCTGGCCCGATATGTCGCAATGGGTTTTGCAGCAACAGGCAAACGGACATTCGCCGCAAGTATTGATCGCCTCGCTGCGCCGCAGCGGTTGGCCACCGGCTGCCGTGCGTGCGCTGTTGCAGTCAACTGGCGGCGCGCGGCCGCTTCCCCAGCCGCGCGCCATCGATGCGGCGCTCACCGCCCACTTGCCGGGCGCGCAACCCCGTGTGCTGCTGCAGTTGGACCAGCCGCGGCTCACGGTGTTTGGCGATCTGCTGCTGCCTGAGGAATGCGATGCGCTGGTCGGCTTGGCTAGGCCCCGTTTGCAGCGGTCGCAAACCGTGGCCTTGCGCAGCGGTGGCGGCCAGGCAACGCTGCGGCGCACCAGCGAGGGCATGTTCTTCAAACGTGGCGAAAACGCATGCTGCCAGCGCATCGAAGCGCGCCTGGCCGCCTTGCTGAATTGGCCGCTGGAGCACAGCGAGGGGCTGCAGGTGCTGCGTTATCTGCCCGGCACCGAGTACAAGCCGCACTTTGATTACTTCGACCCGCTGCAACCGGGCACCTCAACGCTGTTGCGCCGGGGCGGCCAGCGCGTGGCTACGTTTATCTTGTACCTCAACACCCCGCAAAGCGGCGGCGCCACGGTGTTCCCGGATGCCGGCCTGGAGGTCGCGGCCGTCAAAGGCGGTGCGGTCTTTTTCAGCTACGACCGCCCTGATCGCGCCACTGGCACGCTGCATGGTGGCGCGCCTGTCATTGCCGGTGAAAAATGGGTTGCCACGCAGTGGCTGCGCGAGCGCGTTTTCAGGTAACGTCGCCGTTCATGCGAATGTTGGCATGTCGACATCCTGCCCTGTCAACTCCGGTGGACAGCAGCCGTTGAACGACACGAGCACTTGCTCTTTCTTTGATTACCTACCCTTCAGGAGATCTTCCATGTCCAAACTGATTGCCGCCGTTATTGCTGCCACCTTCTCGATCGGCGCGTTTGCTGCTGACCCGGCCGCTTCTGTCACCACCCCTTCAGCGCCTGCCGCAAAAGAATTCAAGAAAGAAGCACCCGCTGCCAAAAAGCACCACAGAGCGAAAAGAACCAAAAAAGCTGAAAAAGCAGTTTGAAGCGCTGTTGAATGGAAAAACCCCCGGTCTTGGCCGGGGGTTTTTCATTGGGGGGGTGTTTTAACGCTTGGGTGCGCCGCGTGAAGGGGCCGGCGAGGGCCGGCGCCCATCGCCCCGCGGGGCGCCTTGTGCGCGGCCAGCCGTACCAGGGCGCGACGGTGCCTGCCGAGAATCGCTTCGTCCACCACCACCGCCGCCGCCACCACCACCACCGCCGTGCGAGCCACGGCTGCCACCCGCCGCTGGGCGGTGCCCGCCTCGGCTGGCGCCTTCGCCGATCACCATCCGTCCCAGCACGATGGGCTCGGGTTTTTCACCGGGCTGCGGCTCGAAGCCCGGCACGGTTTCCTTTGGAATCTCGCGTTTGATCAGTCGCTCGATGTCCCTCAAAAAGCCGTTTTCATCCACGCAAACCAGTGACACCGCCTCGCCCTGCGCGCCGGCCCGGCCGGTGCGACCGATGCGGTGCACATAGTCTTCCGGCACATTGGGCAGCTCGTAGTTGACGACGTGCGGCAGCTGGTCGATGTCGATGCCACGCGCGGCAATGTCGGTCGCTACCAACACCGTCAAATCGCCGGTCTTGAACTCGGCCAGCGCCTTGGTGCGTGCGGTCTGGCTTTTGTTGCCGTGGATGGCCATGGCGCTGATGCCGGCGTCCAGCAGGTGCTCGACCAGCCGGTTGGCGCCATGTTTCATGCGGGTGAACACCAGCACCTGGTCCCAGTCATGGGTTTTGATCAGATGAATGAGCAGGTCTTTCTTGCGCTCGCGCCCGACCGGGTGAACTTTCTGCGCAATGCTGTCGTTCGTCTGGTTGCGCCGCGCCACTTCGATCAGCGCCGGGGCGTTGAGCAGCCGGTCGGCCAAGGCCTTGATTTCATCGCTGAAGGTGGCACTGAACAGCAGGCTCTGCTTTTTCTGCGGCAACACCGCCAGCACCTTTTTGATGTCGTGGATGAAACCCATGTCGAGCATGCGGTCGGCTTCATCAAGCACGAAGATTTCGACCTGGCTCAAATCCAGCGTGCGCTGCTGGTGGTGGTCGAGCAGGCGCCCCGGTGTGGCGACGAGGATGTCAACGCCGCGCTTGAGTTTGTCAATCTGCGGCTGCATGCCGACGCCGCCAAACATCACCATCGACGTCAGCTTGCTGTATTTGCCGTACGTGCGCACGCTTTCCTCGACTTGCGCTGCCAATTCGCGGGTGGGCGTCAGCACCAGTGCGCGGATCGGTATGCGGCCCCGGGCGTCGCACACGGCGGGTGTGGTCATCAAGCGGTGCAGCATCGGTAACGTAAAACCGGCGGTTTTGCCCGTGCCGGTTTGCGCGCCGCCGAGCAAATCACCGCCACCCAGCACGACGGGAATGGCTTGCGCCTGGATGGGCGTGGGCGTGGTGTAGCCGTATTCAGCGACGGCACGCAGCAAAGGCTCGGCCAAGCCGAGAGATTCAAAAGACATGGGATTCCAAAGGCGGGTCGGCCCGTCGCCTTGATGAAGGGCGCCAGTCGAGGGCAGAGGGTGCGGGAGGGCCGCCGCAAAGACGGCGCGCTCGGGTCAGGATGACGGCAGCTGCAGTGACTGGTGTCTGCGCTGGTGGGCTGGAGTTTAACGGGTCAAACCTTCCGGCCCAACACCGGTTCAAAGGCCAGGGCACGCGGCGCACCGGATAATCCGGCTTCATTTCCATTTTTCCATCACACCGCGAGCGCAGCGCATGGCCCAGTACGTTTTCACCATGAACCGCGTCGGCAAGATCGTTCCGCCGAAGCGCCAGATCCTCAAAAACATTTCGCTGAGTTTTTTCCCCGGCGCCAAGATCGGCATGCTGGGGTTGAATGGCTCGGGCAAGAGCACTTTGCTCAAGATCATGGCCGGGGTCGACAAGGACATCGAGGGCGAAGCGACGCCGATGCCGGGGTTGAAGATCGGCTATTTGCCACAAGAGCCGGTGATGAACCCTGACCAAACGGTGCGCGCCGCGGTCGAAGAAGGCATTGGCGGCGTTTTGGTGGCCAAGAAGCGGCTGGACGAGGTGTATGCCGAATACGCCGACGAAAACGCCGACTTCGACGCGCTGGCCGCCGAGCAGGCGCAGCTCGAAGCAGTGATTGCCGCCGCGGGCAGCGAAAACACCGACTTGCAGCTGGAATTGGCCGCCGATGCGCTGCGCTTGCCGCCCTGGGAAGCCGTGATCGGCAAGCTCTCAGGCGGTGAAAAGCGCCGCGTGGCGCTGTGCCGGTTGCTGCTGTCCAAACCCGACATGCTGCTGCTCGACGAGCCGACCAACCACTTGGACGCCGAGTCGGTCGACTGGCTGGAGCAATTCCTCAGCCGCTTCTCGGGCACCGTGGTGGCCATCACCCACGACCGCTACTTTCTCGACAACGCAGCCGAGTGGATTCTGGAGCTCGACCGGGGCTCGGGCATTCCCTACAAAGGCAACTACAGCACATGGTTGGAGCAAAAGGAAGTTCGCCTCGAGCAGGAGCAAAAGACCGAGGACGCCCGCACCAAGGCGATGAAAAAAGAACTGGAATGGGTGCGCCAGAACCCGAAAGGCCGGCAGGCCAAGAGCAAGGCGCGGCTGGCCCGGTTTGAAGAGTTGAGCGACGTTGACTACCAAAAGCGCAACGAAACCAATGAAATTTTCATCCCCGTGGCCGACCGGCTGGGTCACGAAGTGATCGAGTTCGAAGGCGTCACCAAGAGTTTTGGCGACCGCGTGTTGATCGACAACCTGAGCTTCAAGGTGCCGGCCGGCGCCATTGTCGGCATCATCGGCCCCAACGGCGCCGGCAAGTCGACGCTGTTCCGCATGATCAGCGGTCAAGAAAAGCCCGACAGCGGCACGGTCAAAACCGGGCCGACAGTGAAGATGGCCTTCGTCGATCAGAGCCGCGAATCGCTGGAGGCCGACAAGACCGTGTGGCAGGACGTTTCCGGCGGGTTGGACAACATCGTGGTCGGCAAATTCGTGATGCCCAGCCGCGCTTACATCGGCCGCTTCAACTTCAAGGGCAATGACCAGCAAAAGCTGGTGGGCAACCTGTCAGGCGGCGAGCGCGGGCGGCTGCACCTGGCCAAAACCCTGTCGCAAGGCGGCAACGTGCTGATGCTCGACGAGCCGAGCAACGACCTGGACGTTGAAACGCTGCGCGCGCTCGAAGACGCGCTGCTGGAATTTGCCGGCAGCATCATGGTCATCAGCCACGACCGCTGGTTTCTGGACCGCATCGCAACCCACATCCTGGCGGCCGAAGGCGATTCCAAATGGGTGTTTTTCGACGGCAACTACCAGGAATACGAAGCTGACAAAAAGCGGCGTCTGGGCGAGGAGGGTGCGCGGCCGAAGCGCGTCCGATTCAAGGCCTTGAAATAACTGGCACCGTCCCGCGGCTGCCTTGCATGCAGCGCGGCCTTTTGCAGTTTTAAGAGCCAGCTTTGAGCATGCCCAACGTCTCGATTGCCGATCACAGCGCTTTTGCCATCCGCCGCCGCTGGGCGGTTTCGGTGGCCGTGGCGTGTTTGGTGGGATTGGTATGGACCGGCGGCTGCGCAACCCTGCGCACGACGGCGGCTGCAGACGCGGCCGGCCCGTCCGCGGCCTCAGTGGTGTCCATGCCGGCACCCGCGGCAGTGCCTCCAGCAGTGCCCGCGAGCGGCGTGGCGGCATCGGGCGTGGCGCCGCCGCCGTTTTCCGCACCGCTGGCCGCGGCTGCGGCGCGCAGTGCGGCAGCCGCGGCCAGCGCCGTGCCGCCGGTG
>JANXMO010000245.1 GCA_025354615.1 Burkholderiales bacterium
CAAATCCTCGCCATCGCGTTGGCTATGGCTGCGGTTTGCGCCTTGCAGCCCCTCCTGCCGCAAGGCGCGCCGCCTCGCGGGGACTTGTTCAGCGTCGCCTTGGCGCACTGATTGTTCACTGTGGTGCGCGTAAGACGGCTGCTCCACAAATGCACGGGCGTCGCGATGCCCGGCCTGCCGGCAAGACAGAATCGCCTCTTCCAAGCGCGCAGCCTGCCGCCCCGCTGGCGCCTCTTTTGTTCAACGTGAAAGGCCATCCATGAATTTGCCCACCCCTGTAGCCACCCGCGTGGCAGCCGCACTTTGGGCTCTGGCGGCGATGACAACCGCAACCGCGGTGCAGGCACAGACCGCGGGCACGCCGACGGTGCAGCTCTACGGCGTGCTGGATGCGGCGGCTGGAACGTTTCAAGACGCGGGCCAGCCACGCGTATCCAAAGTCGAAAGCGGCCGCATGAGCAGCAACTACCTGGGCTTGCGCGGCAGCGAAAGCATCATGGGCAACTTGAAAGCACGCTTCGCGCTGGAGGCCTATCAGCGCGTTGATACCGGTGAAGTCGGCCGCACCAGCAGCGACGTTTTTTGGGGCCGCAATGCGTATGTGGGCCTGCAAGGCGATTTCGGCACCGTCACCCTGGGCCGCAACCTGACGCCTTTTTACCTGTCGACCCTGATTTTCAACGCTTTTGGCGACTCGCCCGGCTTTTCACCCAGCGTTCGCCAAGTGTTTGCGCCGTCCACCGGCTTGCCCTTTCTTGGCGACACCAGCTGGAGCAATTCAATCCTTTACGCCAGCAATGACCATGGCGGTGTGAGCTTCAACCTGCTGGCCAATCTGGGCGAAGGCGCTGCCGGTGCAACCGGCCGCAACCTGGGCGGCAATGTGGTGTACCTGGCCGGGCCGTGGGGCGCTACCGCGGCGTATCAGCAGGTCAAGAACGGCGCTGGCGCGGCCACGCCGCCCGGGTGGAGGCGGCAGGACGCGTTGCAGCTCGGCGCTTTCTACGACTTGTCGGTGGTCAAGCTGTTTGCGCAGTACACGTTGGAGAAGACACACGCCACGGTCGACACCCAGACCAAAATTTATGGCATCGGCGCTTCAATGCCGATTGGCAGCCGTGGCAAGGCGCTGTTGCAATATGGCCAGGCACGGCCCGACACCAGCCTCACGGCGTTTACCAACAAGACGTTGACGCTGGGCTACGACCACACGCTGTCGAAAAACACCGATGTCTACGCGGTGGCGATGAACGACAAATTGGCAGGCACGGTGAGCAACGCAACGCCGAAGAACAACGGCAACACCTTGGCAATTGGCGTTCGCTTACGCTTTTGACGACACGCACGGCTCAGCCAGAATGCGGCCGAACCGCGCCGTTGACGAAGACCTTCAACTCGCCCGCATTGAAAGCCGTCCAGGTTTCGTCGCGCGTCAACGGCTCGGTGACGACGATGGCCACACGGTCGGCCGCGGTCGTGTGCTGGGCAAAATCGACGCGCATGTCGTCGTCCTGCAGCCAGGCTTCGTGAAAGGGATGCTGCCGCACCAGGTAGTGGAGCTGGGTTGAGCAGTGCGCCCACAATGCGCTGCCGATGTGCGCCGGCAGCATTGTTGGCTCGGTTACTGCGTCGCCATGGCTGAGGATGAAGTTGAAGGTGCCGTGCGCGGCCACGGTCGGCACCAGCTCGCGCAGCGTTGCGGTCAATTCATCGATCGGCGGCAAGCTGGCATGTGCTTTGGCCAGCTCCTGCATCAGCCAGCAAAAAGCCAGCTCGCTGTCGGTGTCGCCCACCGGGCGGAACGACGCGTGCAGACGGGGGGCAAAGCCTTTCAAGTCGCCGTTGTGAGCGAACACCCAGTAGCGCCCCCACAGCTCGCGCACGAAGGGGTGCGTGTTTTCGAGGGCCACACGGCCCTGCGTGGCCTTGCGAATATGGGCAATGACGTTGGCCGAGCGGATGGGGAAGCGCCGCACCATGTCCGCAATCGGTGACTGGCGGGCGCTTTGCGCATCCACCATCAGCCGCACGCCCTTGCCTTCGAAGAACGCAATGCCGAAACCGTCGCGGTGCTCGTCGGCGCGGGTCGAAAAACCGGTGAAGCTGAACACCACGTCGGTCGGCGTGTTGGCGTTCATACCGAGCAACTGGCACATGACAAGGCGGGCGCCGGGTGGTTTCAGCGGTGGACGAACACCAGCCGCAGCCAGCTTTTGAGACTGACCAGGTTGCTGGGCACATGGGTTTCTTCCAGCACACCGCTCATGCGTTTCAAGCGGCTGGGGCTGCGCCGGGCGCTCCACACCAGCAAATCGACCAGCCACGGGTGGGCGTTGACGACATTCGCTTTCTCGTACATCGCATACCGCGGCTTCAGGGCTTGCAATTGCTGCTCGTAGCCAGCCCGCAGCTGCGCGTCAGACAGGTTTTGCTGGCGGCCGTGCAGC
>JANXMO010000267.1 GCA_025354615.1 Burkholderiales bacterium
TTTGTTTGACGCCAACACGAACACACCAAAAAATTCCTCAAGGCAATGGCCAAGCGGCTTTGCAGCGACTGCCGATGGGCGCCGCCTGTTCAACACCGCCCGGGTGCAGCCGTCGTTTGTCATATTTTGCCAAGATCGCTACGATTTCGTCATGAGCACAATGAACATTTCTCTGCCGGACGCACTGAAATCTTTTGTCAACGAACAAGTCAGCAGCCGCGGCTTCGGTACCAGCAGCGAGTATGTTCGCGAGCTGATCCGCAAGGATCAGGAACGCCTTCATTTGCGCGGATTGCTGCTCGCTGGAGCCGGTTCCGAGCCGGCTGCGCCAGCTGACACGGCGTATTTCGCCGGGCTGCGCGACACGATCAAAAACCGACAACCCAGGTGAAGGGCTTGAAAAGCATCGTTCCTCGGGAACTTGCGAACCGGGACGTAGACGAAGCGATCAACCGTTACTTGGTCGAAACCTCGGCAGGGGTTGCCATTGGGTTTGTTGACGCGCTCGAAAAATCCCACACCCACATCGCACGTCAACCAGCGTCGGGGTCGCCTCGCTATGCGCATCAACTCGGGCTTGCCGATCTGCGCTTTTGGCCGCTGGGGTGCTATCCGTACCTCGTCTTCTACGTCGAGCGCGACGAGCACATCGACGTCTGGCGCGTGCTTCATGAACAGCGTGATATCCCGGCGTGGATGAACGAGGTATGAGGCTCACGCGCTCGCATCTTGATGCGGCCGAACTGAAGATGCACGAAGTCCTTCACCACGTCGGGCAACGTCACGGTCGAACCGCGGCAGATCTTGCTGCTGAGCACCCGGCGCGCGGCCTGAAGCACCTGATTGATGGATGCCGGCCGGTACTTTCCCTGCAGGTCATGCACGAGCAATGAATGGGAAGACCCTGGCGGAAACCGAAGACGTGAAGCTGGGCCTGGTCGATTTGCACGCCTGCACCTGGTATTTGCCGACCACCAAGAACCAGCGCGACCACACCGTTCACTTATCGGCCTTCGCCATCGAACAGTTCAAAAAGCTCCACACACTGCGCGTGACGCTGCAGGAAACGGGCAATGCCGAATTGGACGGTCAGTTATCACGTTGGGTTTTCCCCGCCAGTGACGCCATGTGCCCGGTCTGCGTCAAAAGCTTTGGCAAACAATTGGCCGACCGCCAACGTTCGCCCGACCAACGCATGACGAACAGGAGCAAAGCCACCAACGCCTTGATGCTGGCAGGCGGCAAGTGGACAGCACACGACCTGCGGCGCACGACCGGCACGCTGATGGCGCGGCTGGGTTTCAGTACCGACACCATCAACGAATGCCTGAACCACATCAGCGCCGACCGCATGGCCCGCGTGTACATCCGCGACCGGCGGCAAGCCGACCAAGCGCGTGCGTTCGATGCCATGGGCGCGAAACTGGCCATGCTGGTTTCGGAACACGCTCTGGCCTCGAACATTGTGGCGATCAAGGCAGTCTGAACCGCGTCACGCCATAATCCATTGGATTACACATGTTGTCCATGTTGCTGACCATCGCAGAACTACCCGAGTACCTGCGCTCGGCCACGCGGCTGCTGGCCGACGGCGACCGCCGCGCCATCATCGACCACCTGGCCGCCAACCCGACTGCGGGCGACCTGATTGAAGGCACGGGCGGTATGCGTAAGCTGCGCTGGGCGCAACGGCCGAGGCAAGAGTGGCGGTGTGCGGGTGGTCTACTACTTCCACAGCGAGGCTATGCCGCTGTATCTGTTGACGATGTTTGCCAAGAATGAACGGGCGAACCTGAGCAAGGCCGAGCGCAATGCGCTGACTGGCCTGGTGAACCTGCTGGTGCAAATCTGGCTTGAAAGGTGATGTGATGGGCAAGGCATTCGAGAGCATCCAGCAAGGCCTGACCGAGGCCATCGGCCACGCCAAGGGCACGCAGGCGGGCGTGAAGGTGTGGCAACCTGCGGCCGTGGACGTGGCCGCCGTGCGTGGCCGTCTTGGCTTTTCACAGGCGCAGTTTGCGGCGCGCTTCGGCGTGTCGGTGGCCACCCTCAGGCACTGGGAGCGCGGCGACCGCAGCCCCCAAGGCCCGGCGCTGGTGCTGCTGAACCTGATCGACCGCGACCCGGCTGGGGTACTTCGGGCTTTGGCCTGAACTGTGCACGGCCAATCGCAGCACGGCCGCCACCGGCTTGATGCTGGCCGGCGGCAAGCCGATCAGGCACGCGCCTTCGATGTGCTGGGCATTAAGCGGGTTAGAACTGACCAGCGGCGCGGCGCGGCGTTGGGTTCCAACGTGCGGGTGCTATGTGCAGGCTGACGCTGGTATCCAGCGGCCGGGCCTTATCCCACATTGACCGGCACCAACGTCATCGTGTCGTTACCGAAGATGTCGATGACCTTGACCGCCACGATATAGCGGCCTGGCCGTTCGTAGGTGTGGCGGGCGGAAATCAGTTCCAGTTCGCGGTTTTGACGGGTGCAGAAAACTCTGCCACTCGTTTTCGAAGATATAGCCGCCCGTCCAGCGCTCTTCAAATTCGGGTAACGCCAATTCACCTTGCGGGCCTTCAAAGCCCGTCAGCGTGGCCACCCCGCCCAGGCCGGTGCCCACGGGCACTTTGATCATTTCCTTGCGGCGCATGCAGTCGAAGTCCACCGCCCAGTAGTCCACCCAGTCGGACCGACTGCGCATTCGGCGGCAAACGTGCCCGGTGGCGATGCCCAGCAGCCAGCTGCGGCCGACGTGTAGCGGTGCTGTTCGGTGGACGGGTGTTCGCCTGCCGGAGTTATGGCAACGCTGAACAAGTCCCTCGCGGCCGGCGCATCCTTGCGAAGACTTATTAACCGTCGCCTCATCACGATCTGGCTTACCGCTGCCAGCGTGAAACTGGCGAAGACCGCGCTTCAAGACGAGCCGACAACTGCGCTGCCAGTTGGGCCGGGAGCCCGGGATTTTGAATGGCAACGGCGATAAGCCGAAGGGCCTGCACTGGTGCACTTACTGACGGCTTTACGGTCAGCACTACCAAGCGAAAAGTGAGTCGCTAGCAGGCCTGGCTGGCAAGCTGAGCTTGCTGCACGAGTGATTGGCTTGGCTGAAAGTGACAAGCGCTGCGCAGTCGGTGCAAAGTTTGATACGGAAGCGGTAATTTCGTCTTTACCGCAAATCGAATTGCCAGAAATTTGCAAAACAGAAGTTGCAAAGAAAAACGGGCTAGACGCCCGAAGCATCTAACCCGTTGATCTTTTTCTTGTTTTTCTGGTGCGGCTGGCAGGAATCGAACCCACGACCCCTTGGTTCGTAGTTCTACCATCGAACCTAAGTGATTGATTTTATTGACCATTAGTGCCGTCCATTCCACT
>JANXMO010000283.1 GCA_025354615.1 Burkholderiales bacterium
AGCGCATTTCCACTGGCATTGCCGGCCTTGATGAAATGCTGGGGGGCAAAGGAATTTATGTCGGCAGCAGCGTGCTGGTGTCCGGTGCCCCGGGCACGGGCAAGAGCAGTGTCTCCGCTAGTTTCGTGCATGCTGCTTGCCAGCGCGGCCAGCGGGCATTGTTGTTTGCGTATGAGGAGTCGCCCAGTCAGTTGCTGCGCAACATGCGCTCGATCGGCCTTGATTTGAGCCCTTGGCTGCAAAAGGGCTTGCTGCAAATTCACGCTTCGCGTCCTACCTTGCAAGGCCTGGAGCAGCATTTGGTGACGATGTACCAGATGGTGCAGGAGTTCCGTCCGGCCGTTGTCGTTGTCGACCCCATCAGCAGCTTGTCGATGCAGGAGCATGACGTTGGCATGCAGCAAACACTGATGCGCCTGATCGATTTTCTCAAGCAGATGAATGTGACGGCGATGTTCACCAGCCTTACCGCGGATTCAGGCACGGCGCTGGCTATTTCCGAGGTCGGCGTCTCGTCATTGATGGACAGCTGGCTGCTGTTGAACAACCTGGCCTACAACGGCGAGCGCACCCGCACACTGCAGGTGTTGAAGTCGCGCGGCACACCGCACTCGAATCAGGTGCGTGAATTCGTGCTGAGCGACGAAGGCGTTGATCTGGTGGATGTCTATCTCGCTGGCGACCGTGTGTTGACTGGAACGGCGCGCGTTGCGCAAAAGGCGCAGGAACTGGCGGCGACTGAATTGCGGGAACGTGACCATGAGCGCCGCCTGCGCGATCTGGCCAACCGTCGCCAAGCGTTGGATGCGCAGATTGCTTCATTGCACCTGGAAGCAGACGAGCGTGCCGGCATCATCGAGTTTGAAATTGCACGTGAAAAATTTGAAGCGGAAGGCATGACCACGCGCTCCAAGGACATCGCTCTGTCACGAAGTGAGGAAAAATTGCCCAAGCCCGTCAAAGGGCCACGCCGATGAACAAGAAAGTTGCCGCGGTTGCGGTCAACGCGGC
>JANXMO010000260.1 GCA_025354615.1 Burkholderiales bacterium
GTTCAATCGCCGAACAGATCGCCTTGTACGGGCTGTGGCGGCGTGGCCGCGCTGGTGCGCTGCGCCTTTGTCGCCCGTGGCAGCGGCTGCGCTGCTTTGTGCGACGGCGGTGACGGCAAGCCGCTGCGGCGTGAGCCGTGCTGGCGTTGGATGGCCGCGGCTTCCTCACGCGCTTCGGCGGTGTCACGCAGGCCGCTCAGGCGCATTTTTGCCGCTTTCAGCGCGCTGCGCTCATCGACGATGGGCGCCGGGTACGCATCAGTGCCCCACTCGGGTACCCAGCGGCGCACGAACAGGCCTTGCGGGTCTTGGTCCAGCGCCTGCTTGCTGGGCGAATAGATGCGCAGGGTGTTGATGCCGGTGGTGCCGCTCTGCATCTGCATCTGGCTCCAGTGGATGCCCGGCTCGAAGTCGAGGAACTGCCGCGCCAGGAACAGCCCGGGCTCGCGCCAATGCAGCCACAGGTGGTAGGCGGCAAAGCTGACAAGCATGGCGCGCATGCGGAAATTAAGCCAGCCGGTGGCGCACAGGGCGCGCATGCAGGCGTCGACCATCGGAAAGCCGGTGCGGCCGGCGCACCATGCGGCAAAGCGGTCTTCATTGAAATCGTTTTCACGCAGGCCGTCATAAATCCTTGCAAAGTTGTGGTGCTCGATGGCTGGCTCATCTTCGAGTTTTTGCATGAAGTGGCAATGCCAGCGCAGCCGGCCTGCAAAGCCGCGCAGGGCATAGGCCATGGCCGGTTCGGCCTCGCCGTGGCCTGCCGCCTCGAAGGCCGCTTCGGTGGCCTGGTGCACGCAGCGCAGCGAGACGGTGCCAAAGCTGAGGTGGGGGCTCAACCGACTGCAGCCGTCCCAGGCCGTCAACGGGCTTGACACGGCGCGCCGGTAGTCGCGGCCGCGACCGTTCAAAAAACTGCGCAATATCGTCCAGGCGGCGGCTTCGCCCGCGGCGGGCAGGGCACGCCCTTGCGAGGGCAATCCAAGCGATGCGAGCGTCGGCAGGGCGCCAGAAGCTGCAGCGTGCAAAGCGCTCAGGGCGTTGAAGCCGCCTTGCACCCGCGCCGGTGCGGCGTTCATCCGCGCTGCCCACCGCGCGGCCCAGCCTTGGCGCGATTTGAGGCGCCGCACCACGCCGGTTTGCGGCCATTCCTGCCACGCCACGCTGTGCATGCGGCACCAGGCGGCCACGGCTCGGTCTCG
>JANXMO010000306.1 GCA_025354615.1 Burkholderiales bacterium
GCAGCGCCACCGCTTCCATATCGCGCTCGACCTCGGCGGAGGTTGCAGCGGCCGCCAGCATTTCCGGCGTTGGCGCACGCACGCCCAGACCAAGGTCTTTCGGGCTGGGTGTGTTGAACACCGCAGCGCGTGAGGCGGGCAGCAGCCCTTGCACCTGGTCAAGAAAACGCTGGAACGGCTGGTCTTTCAACCCGAGCACGCGTTGCAGCTCGGCGCGTGCCTCGGCGATCGACGCCACGGCAATCACCTGTTCGGCGTCTTCCAGCCCCAGCGCCAGCAGCCTGGGGACCAGTGCGGCGCCATCGGTGCCCAAAGCCGGTAGTGCATGGCCGTCTTCGGTGGAAAGCAAATGGCCGCCAAAGCCGGAAATGCCGGCGGCTTCGGTGGTGGACGATTCGGTTGTGTTGTTTGACATGTTATTCACCCTGAATGTGGCGTCTCCCTGGTGCAGCGGCGCAGGAGGTGTTTGACAAGATAATCATCAGCCGAGCCCACTGCACCGTTGTGTGCCGCCGGTGGGCTTATGCCGTGTCGTTGGGTTGCTCTGGTTCTTGCGGTTCCTCCTTTGTCGGTTTCAAAACGCCTAAAGCGCCCAAGCCTCGGTCTGTCGTGACCGGTTGCGCCATGGCCGCCCTGGCGGGTGGCGACAGGGCCGCGTTTGCCAGCTTCACAAGCTGCCTGGCCTCGTCTTCCGGCACCTGCAGTTGTTGCGCCAGCGACTGCAGCCCGCCGGGTGTCGCGCTGACCGCCACCACCTGGTCCGCCGTGTTGATCCACACCGCAGCCAACCGCGCCACCAGCTCGGGCGGCCAACCCGGTACTGTTTGAAGTTCTGTCTCTGCCATTGCCACCCCTGCCTTTCGTGTTGATCGGAAATTTTTGAGGGGGCGGCCCGTCAGCTGGTGATGCCTGCAGTGCGCACCCTTGAACGGTAGGCGTTGAAGCCACCGCGCCCCATCCCTAAGGTACGCGGAAACGCGTTTGCTTCTTGGGGGGTGGTGTCCCTGGATCGCCCCTGTTGTGGAACGACGGCGCAAAAACCTGCACCTGTTTGCCGACGAGGACGCGGTTTCGCGGTATGACACGGCGCTGTCGCACGGTGCCGCAGCCCGCCCCCACCCTACCGACGGGCGGATCGCCCGAGCAGGCCTGGCGAGAGCAATTTGCTTATGGCCAGCCGCCGCCTGCGTTCAACGCCGACGGGCCGTTTTGAACCGGTGCCGGTGCCCGTTAAACCTGGAAACGGCAGTTGACCGCTCATATCCACTTGCAAAGTTTTATGCCTGCTCGCTTTTTCTCTCACGGCCGAATTCACCTCATAGGTGACAGCGCTACGCACCTGAGCGGGCCGTGCTGCGGCGCGCTAGCGGCGTTGCTCCTCCTTGCGGGCACAAGCCCGCCGTGTCGTCACGCCTTGCCAGCGCGCCGCAGCGCGGCCCGCTCAGGTGCGTTCAACTGCCATTTCTAGGATCATTGTTTTGATACGCCTGGTTGACTCGCTGCATCAGCGCGGTCTTGATCGTGCGCTGCGCTGCGCTGCTCGGCTTCGGTCTCGCGGTCCGGATGCAGCGCGCTCGCCAACTTGCGGAAGACCTCGCGCACCGACTGCGTCGCTCGCTGGGCGTCGGCCTCGCGGCGCTGCTGCGCGGCGCTTTTGCGGCGGCGCGATGCCTTCGCCTCCGCTTCGGCATCGCCGGCCTGCAAGTGCTCCTGCATTCGCTGCTGCATGCGTTGCAGCAGTTCTTCTTCGCTGGCAATGTCTTCGTCTTCGCCCAGATTCAGCCCGGTTGCCAACTCGGCCAGATTCTTGATTGCGCGCAGGGCCTCCGTGCGCTCGGTGTCAAAGTCCACGTCCGCGTGCTTGGCGAACAGCCTCTTGAGTTCCGCGTCGTCGACGTCGGCTTCAAGCAGCTCTCCCACGGCGTCGCAGATGAGCTCGCTCAAAGTCTCACGTTCCGCGCGCGTCCAGCCCTTGCGTGCAAGCACCGCATCGAGCGCAAAAGCCCAGCGCCGCTGCTCGGCCTGCAATTCCTGGTGCAGCGGTTCATGCACCTGAGCATGCGCCTGCGCATAGAGCGCGATGTTGTCACGCCACGCCGCCAGAGTCTTGCGCGACTGCTCGATCTGGCGAATCAGTGTGTTGAACCGCTTCTGCTCGGGCGCTAGCGCCCGGGCAGCGTCTGCGGGGATGATTTGGAGCGCTGCAAGGTCGGTCATGGCGTCAGATCCGGCTGCGGGCTTCATATTTTGTCCGACGACTTTGCCTGTGCGCTCAAGGCCGGCCCAGTGTCACCCGAAACTCAACGGCTGCCACCTCAACACGTGGCCTCGGCGCCGAACCGTAGCAAATTGACATGGCTGCTAAAAGCCTCATGGCTTGCCTTCGGTGGGGTCTTGTGCCGACTGGGGTGCCACGGTGCTGCCGTTTTCACAGCGTAGAGTCGATGGCATTCTCAAACCTTTGCGCTTTCATCTTGAAGGCCGCTGTGTCTCATGCCGTCTGTTGATACACCTGCGCCGCGCCTGCTGTCGCCGCGTCTCGTTTTGCTTGCTTTGGCTTTCTGGCTGGTCGCCACGGCGGGCCTGCGTCCGCTCTTGGTCCCTGACGAAGGCCGTTACGCCGGCGTGGCCCGTGACATGCTGCTGGGCGTGGGGGCGCCGCCCCTGTTGTCGCAGGGGCTGGGTTGGGTGCCGCGGCTCAACGGCTTGCCGTTTTTCCACAAGCCGCCGTTGATGTACTGGCTGGACATGGCGGCCATGGCGGTGTTGGGCATCCACCCGCTGAGTGCGCGGTTCGCATCGCTGGTGGGTGCCTGGCTGATGGCCGCAGCCATGTACTTCGCGCTGCGGCGCTGGCACGGCCCGGCTTTTGCACAACGTGCGCTGCTGGTGCTGGGCAGCTGCCCGTTCTTTTTCATCGGGGCCCAATACGCCAACATGGACATGCTGGTGGCTGGCTTGATCACCGCCAGTGTGCTGGCCTTTGTGCGGGCGGCAGAGGAGGTGCCGGCGCCTCAACCCGCGCCGCTGCTGCGTTGGCCGCTGCTCGCCTGGGCCTTGACGGCGCTCGCCGTGTTGGCCAAAGGGCTGATTGGTGTCGTATTGCCACTGCTGGTGGTGGTGCCGTGGCTGGTGGCACAGCGCCGCTGGCAGGGGCTTCGCCGGCTGCTGCACCCGTTGCCATTGGCCTTGTTTGCCGCGCTGGTTTTGCCGTGGTTCGTTGCCGTTCAGCGGCTGTACCCCGGGTTTTTCGACTATTTCATCATCGAGCAGCAGGCACGCCGTTTCGCCAACGCGACGTTCAACAACGTGCAGTCGCCATGGTTTTACCTGATGGTGCTGCCTGTCTTGACGCTGCCTTGGGCGCTGTGGCTGCCACGTGCTGTGCAGCAATGGGCAATCATCGCGCGGCCAGCGTCAGGCGCTGAAACGGCCGCCGCCCGCGCACGCTGGCAGCTCGCGCTGTATGGGTGGTGGATCCTCGCCGTGGTGGGCTTTTTTTCGCTGCCCAGCGCAAAGCTGGTGGGCTATGTGCTGCCTGCGCTGGTGCCATGGTGCATGTTGCTGTGCCGCGGGGTCTCTTTTCCCGGGCGCGCCGCTGGCGCGACGTTGGTGGCCGCGGCACTGTGCTGCATTGCAGCGGTGCTGATACCCATCGAGCACACCCCGCATTCTTCACGGCAGGCTGCGCAAGCGCTTGCAGCACAACGAACACCAGGGGAACGGGTGGTGTTTGTCGACTCGATGTTCTACGACTTGCCGTTTTATGCCGGCTTGCGCGAGCCGCCTACCGTGGCCAGTGATTGGGCGGACCCGGCGCTGCCCCGCCATGACAACTGGCGCAAGGAACTGGCGGATGCAGCCCGCTTCGACCCCGCGCAAGGCCGGCGGCTGTTATGGCCGCTGACCCAACTGACGGCGCTGACTTGCCAGGCGCAGGCCACGTGGTTCGTGGTTGATCCGCAAAACCGCACAGCCGCGGCGGCCATTGCCCAGGTGCCTCAAATAACGGCGATGTATGCCGACGCCAACGTCCGGCTGCTGCGTGCGCCCGGGCGGCGCTGCCCATGATGGCGGCTTCGCCACGGCCGGTGGTGGCTGTCGTGTCCTTGCGGCGTGTTGGCCGTTACGCGCTGGTGGGCAGCGTGGCCACCGCCGCGCATTACGCCTTGCTGGCCTGCCTGGTCGAGCGAGCCAGGTGGCCTGCGTGGGCCGCGGCGGGCGCTGGCGCCGCCCTGGGTGCCCAGCTGGCTTTTGTCGGCAACCGGGTTTTTACTTTTGCCCACCGTGGCCCGGCCGGGCCTGCGTGGCGCCGCTTCCAGGCCACCGCCTTTTTGGGCCTGTTGTTGACCATGGCACTGGTGGCGCTGGGCACGTTTGCCGGCTGGCATTACATGGTTGGGCAGGCCGTGGCCACGGTGATGGTGTGGCTGTTGACTTTCCTGATCAACCGGCACTGGACTTTCC
>JANXMO010000328.1 GCA_025354615.1 Burkholderiales bacterium
CTGCGCGTGGCCGTGCTCAACATCGAACAAGCGCGCGCGCAATTCCAGCTGCGCCGGGCCGATGAACTGCCCACACTTGCCGCCGCTGCCACCGCCACACGCCAGCCGGGCACCAACGGCAGCATCAGCAGCGTCTACACCGTCGGCCTCGCCGTCACCGGCTATGAGCTTGATTTGTTCGGCCGCGTGCGCAGCTTGAGTGACGCCGCGCTGGCCATCTACTTCGGCACCGAAGAGGCGCGCAAAGCGGTGCAAATCAGCCTCATCGCCAACGTCGCCAACACCTACCTCGCCTTGCTGGCCGATGACGAGCAGCTCGCCGTCACGCTGCAAACCATCGCCACCCGCGAAGATTCGCTGCGCCTGACCAAGCTGAAATTTGACAACGGCGCCGCCTCGGCGCTCGACTTCCGCCAGGCCGAATCACTGCTTGAAACTGCCCGCGTTGTCCGCGCCCAACTGCTGCGCCAGCGCGCGCAAGATGAGAACACGCTCGTGCTCTTGATCGGCCAGCCGCTGCCCGCCGACTTGCCGCCGGCGCTGCCCCTGGCCCGCCAGCCGCTGCTGCTGACCGAGCTGCCGGCCGGCCTGCCGTCGGAACTGCTGGCGCGCCGGCCTGACGTGCGGCAGGCTGAACAAGCCTTGATTGCCGCCAACGCCAACATCGGCGCCGCCCGCGCCGCGTTCTTCCCGCGCATCGCGCTGACCGGCAGCGCCGGCATTGCCAGCACCGACCTCGGCCGCCTGTTCCGCGACGGCAGCTTCGCCTGGAGCTTTGCCCCCACGCTGACGCTGCCGATCTTCGACGCCGGCCGCAACCGCGCCAATCTCGACACCGCCCGCGTCGGCCGTGACATCGCTGTGGCGCAATATGAAAAAGCGCTGCAATCCGCCTTCCGCGAGGTCGCCAATGCGCTGGCCGGCCGTGCCACTTTCGGTGAACAGCTGCGTGCCCAGCAGGCCCAGGCCAATGCGGAACAGCAGCGCACCCAGCTGGCCGAGCTGCGCTACAACAACGGCGCCACCAGCTACCTCGAGCTGCTCGATGCGCAGCGCTCCCTGTTCAGCGCACAGCAAGCCGCCGTGCAGGTGCAGGCTGCGCAGGCGCAAAACCTGGTCAACCTGTACCAGGTGCTGGGTGGTGGGTGGGCGGCGGGTGAGGCTGCTACCGGCAGCCGCTGACCCTCACCCCGGCCCTCTCCCGCAGGCGGGAGAGGGAGCAATACATAAAACCCCCCTCGCGCCTTCGGGGGGAGCCGCACAGAAACCCCCGCGCGCCTCCGGGGAGAGCAACACCGAAACTCCCTCGCCCCTTCGGGGAGAGGGTTGGGGTGAGGGGTCGCCGCAAGCCTCAAAACTGCGCCCAAAGCATCCACACCGCCCCGCCATCATGAACAAACAAACAAACCCTTGAAGCGGAGGCAAACCCGTGCCCAGCCACGTTGCCCTCGATGCACGCAGCCTCGCACTGCACCAGCTGGCCGTGCAAAAAATCCGGCGTGATCCGGTTTGGTTCGAGCGGCTGGCGCACACCTTGGCGCATATGATCTGAATGTGTATAAAAACAAAAAAGGTGCGCATCGTGAGGACGAATATCGTCATCGACGACAAACTCATGGCCGACACGCTGAAAGCGACTGGGCTGAAGACCAAGCGAGAAGCTGTGGAGCTGGGCCTGAAGACGCTGCTTCGGCTCAGGCAGCAGTCCGCCATCAAAAGGCTGCGCGGAAAAATCACCTGGGAAGGTGACCTGGATGCCATGAGGCGTGACAAGTGATTCTTGTCGACTCCAGCGTCTGGATCGACTACTTCCGCGGCAAAAATACGGTTCAAACCGACTTGCTTGACAAGCTGCTCGGTTCACAAGAATTGGCCATCGGCGACTTGAGTTTTACGGAGGTCCTTCAGGGCTGCAAGATCGACAAGGAATTCAACAAGGTTCATCGCCTCCTTGGCGGCCTGGAGCTCATTGCCTTGAGCGGTCACGATGTGGTCGTTGAAGCAGCAAAAAATTACCGCAAACTCAGAAGTCTGG
>JANXMO010000330.1 GCA_025354615.1 Burkholderiales bacterium
TGCTGGGCGATGCGGCGCACGTCGTTCACCCGCTGGCCGGCCAAGGCCTCAACCTCGGCCTGGCCGATGTGGCCGCACTGACGCAGGTACTGGCCGCGCGCGAGCCCTGGCGCGCGCTGGGCGATGCCCGGCTGCTGCGCCGCTATGAACACGCGCGCCGCGCGCCGGTGCAGGCGATGACGCAGCTGACCGACACCTTGCTCAACCTGTTCGCCACCCCCACGCCGCTGCTGCGCGAATTGCGCAACACGGGCCTGCGGGCAGTCAACGCGGCCACGCCGCTCAAGCGCTGGCTGACGGCCCGCGCGCTGGGCACCTGAAATTCGTTACTTTGAAAGAGGCTTCCATGCGTCACTTCTCTCTGCGTTCGCCCATTGTTCGTGCGGCGGGCACCGCCTTGGCGGTGTGGGTTGCCGTGCTGGCCGCGCCGGCGGCTTTTGCCGATGAGGCGCTGATCCGCAAAAATGTGGCGCAGCGCCTGCCCGACTTCCCGAAGATCGATGAAGTCAGCAAAACGCCGATTCCCGGCTTGTTCGAGCTGCGCGCCGGCACTGACGTGTTCTACAGCGACGCCAGCGGCGACACGCTGATCGAAGGCCAGATGATCGACACCCGCACGCGCGCCAACCTGACCGAGGCGCGGCTGGCCAAGCTGTCGGCGATCGACTTCGCGTCCTTGCCGCTAGCCGATGCCATGGTCTTCAAGCAAGGCAACGGCACGCGCAAGCTGGCCGTCTTCGCCGACCCCAATTGCGGTTACTGCAAGAAGTTCGAGCGGGATCTGCAGGCCGTCAAAGACGTCACCGTCTACACCTTTTTGATGCCCATCCTGGGCAGCGATTCAACCGACAAGGCGCGCAACATCTGGTGCGCCAAAGACAACGCCCGCGCCTGGCGCGACTGGATGATTGACGGAGCCACGCCGCCGCGCAGCATGGGCGCCTGCGACGCCGCGGCGATTGCGCGCAACAACGCGCTCGGCCGCAAATACCGCCTCAACGGCACGCCGGCGCTGGTGTTCGAGGACGGCAAGCGGATTCCCGGCGCCTTGAGCACCGAGCAGATCGAAAAACAACTCGCCGCCAGCCGCAAGGGCTGATGAAAAGCCGCTGTTGAACACCGCCTCCGCCACCGCGGCCAACGACCTTTTTCCCGCCACTCACGCCGAGGCGCTGCGCCGGCTTGACATCGTTGACCCGGCCGAATACGCGCGCAGTCGCAATGCGCTGGATGGCGCCACCACCGGGCTGTCGCCTTACCTGACGCACGGCGTCATCACGCTGCGCGAAGCGGTGGCGCGCCTGCTGCAGCGCCGGCGCCTCGGCTTTGACGACAAGCTGTGCTTCGAGCTGGCGTGGCGCGAGTTTTTCCAGCACGTATGGAACCACGAAGGCGAACGCGTGCTGCAGGACCTGCGGCCCGCCGGCCTGTGGCCAGGCCGCTATACGCCCGCGCTGCCGGCCGACATCCGCGAAGGCCGCAGCGGCGTGCCCGCGATCGACGCCGCGGTGCGCCAGCTCTACGCCACCGGCTACCTGCACAACCACGCGCGCATGTGGCTGGCGAGTTACGTCGTGCACCTGCGCAAGGTGCACTGGCGCGCCGGCGCCGACTGGCTGTACGGCCATTTGCTCGACGGCGATGTGCCGAGCAACCACCTCAGCTGGCAATGGGTGGCTGGCACGTTTTCGACCAAGCCGTATTTGTTCAACGCGGAAAACGTGGCGCGTTATGCGCCGCTGCCGGCGTTCAAGGCCTGGCAGTCGCGCGGCACGGTCATCGACCAGCCGTATGAAGCGCTCGACCTGCTGGCCCGCGAAGCCGGCGACTGCGGCGCCGAGCCGGGCGTACATGCCGGCGTGGCCGAGCCGGCGTTGTGCGCCGCGCCGCCCGCTGGTTTGATTGCGCCCCGGGCGCCAGCCGTGCCGCCGCCGCGGCGAGACGTGGCGCTGGTGCACCCCTGGGCGCTGGGCGAGCCGCCGCGTGAGCCCGGTGGCGGCCCGCCGGCCTGGCGCCTGGGCGTCATCCACCTGCCGGCCCACGCCGCCTTGCCGTGGAGCGAAGCCCGCTGGCGCTGGGTGCTGCAACGCATGGCGGCGGTGACCGACGCCGTGTTCATCGGTGACCTGCAAGACGCCGCCGCATGCCCGCCACTGCCCAGCCGCGCCGCGGTGGACGCTACCCGCGCGCCGTTGCCCGGCTATGACGCGGCACTGGCAAGCGTGGCTACCCTGCGGCCCGCGCCGCGCCTGCTGCCCGACCCGCCAACGCTTTGCCGCTCGTTCAGCGCTTTCTACGGCGGCGTGAAGCGACAATCGCGCTCGCTGCAGGCTTTGTTGAACGGAGAGCTGTTTTGAATGTCCCGCCTTCGCCCGCCGTTGCAGGTGCGCCGCCTGACCCGTTGGCCCTGCGCCTGGGCCATGCCGGCCTGCTGCCGTTCCTGGCCGGCGCCGCCTTGGTCTGGCTGGTACGGCCCGATGCGCGGCCCTACGTCACGCAGGCGCTGTCGACCTACGCCGCGGCCATCATTTCCTTCTTGGGCGGCATTCACTGGGGCATCGGCTTTCAGGCGCAACCGCCGGACGTCGACCGCTTCAAATGGGGTGTGGTGCCCGCGCTGCTGGCCTGGCCCGCGGTGCTGATGCCAGCCCACGCCGGCTTGGTGGTGCATGGCGTGCTGTTGGTCACTTGTTACCTGGTCGACCGGCGGGTTTACCCAGCGCACGGGTTGGCCGCTTGGCTGACGCTGCGCTTTCGGCTGACGGCGGTGGCCAGCTTGAGTTGCTTTCTGGCGGCTGCGGGCAGTTGAATGCACAAACAAAAAATCATTTAGAGCGTCTTTTTTGGCTCTCTTAAATTTCAAGTGGGTTGCCGGGCATGAGCGTTGATTGCGTGGAAGTCCAGTTTTCCGGCGATCAAGAAGATGACGGTTTTGATCGTGGACAGGCGTGTGAAGCCGCGAGCGCGGCGCTTGGCGGCCTGGAAAAGGCCGTTGATGGCCTCCAGGAAGCCATTGGTCTGGCGGGTCTGTGCCCATGCCACGATGCCCTCCAGATGACGACGCACCATGGCTGCGACCTCCTTCATCGGCTCGACTTTGGACCGCATGACGCAGGTGCACCAGTGCTCGAGCATGCTGCGCATTACGTTGATCTGTTTGCGAAAGCAGTGCGTGTGAAATGGAGAGGGCTGCCCATTCCCGTCCGTGTTTTCAGGGCAGTTCTTCTTCAATTTCTGAAGCAACTTGAGATTTGTATCCGGCGGTTGGGGTCACCCTAGGAAGGTCTGCAGGTGCATCGCTGACCGACACTGAAGCGGTTTGTTGATATATGCCTTCTAAAAATGCAGACGCCGTGGATGGCCTGGGTTGCAGGCTGTCGGCTTGGGCCCGAAGTGCCTGCATATCGTCAGGATGAAAGGCGGTTTGGCCCAGCTGGTCACCCAGCTGCTTACAGGCCTTCTCTAGCACCGCATCCGGACTGAGCCGGCCGCCTTGAAAAACCGCTGTCATTTCGGCTTTCACTCTTTGCAAATCCGAACGAAGCAAACGGGGTGCGCCGTTGTCAGCTGGCATGACCTGTGGCGCCGCGACGGGCATGCGGGGCATCGTGACCATATCCAGCTGAGCGACATCCTTCGGATGAAGAGCGGTTGCACCCACGAGGGCTTGAAGTGCCGTGCGGCCGCCTTCGATCGCCTCTGGCAAATCTTTTCCTTCGTCCAATGCGCTACGCACAATGTCTCGCGCGAACGCTATCGCTTCCGGCGCTGCGCGTGGTACAGCTGGCACATTCGTCGCCTTCAGTTGACGAAAAGGTTCCGCATGTCCCGCGGTTACCCCTGGCCGGCGAGGGGCAGCCCGTTGTTTGGCAAGGCCGAGGCTGGGCGCCGAAGCGCTTGCGGCCACTCGCTGCGCAGTGCGCGAGGCAGCGGTGCGCCGGGCTGAGTCAATCACCGAAAACAGTTCCTCCACGACCTCCGCAGTGGTTGAGGGAGGTGCGCGCCGAGCGGAAAGCGGGCTTGTGGGAAGCGCAGCCGGGCCTGCTGTCGGCGTGGCTGGCGACTCGACTGCAGCGGTTGAGTCGTTGGGCTGCACGGCATCGGATTTTTTCCCGAAACATTTGAGAATGAACATGGCCTGCTTTGTTTAAAAAAGAAGATGCCATGAGTCTTTCATCTCTGCTGCACTGAAAGTGTTCGGCATGCGAATGACTGCATGCTTTTGCGAACGAACGCCTCAGCGCCGCGGCGCCAACAAAAAATCACCCGCTTCGTGGCCGGCAAAGGCAATCGGCGCGTACTGCGGCTGCTGCGTCACTTGCAGTGGGGTGGCCAGCGCTGAAAAGCGGGCGGTGACGGTGCGGGCGAGTTCCTGTGCACCGATCGGCGCTTTGACCTGCGCCAGCACATCGAGCAGGCTGCGCGCGAACAGGGAATGCTCGCGGCTGCCGCCGTCGACCACCGGCTCCAGGCCGCCGGAGGTGAAGGCGACGCGGGCGCGGCGGGCGCCGAGCTGGTCAAGGTGCTGCTGGCGCTGCTCGGCCGACAGCGCGGTGTCAATGCGCGCCACCAGCGAGCCGGCCAGCGTGCCGGAATAACAGCTGTCGGCGATCACCCAGACATGCTGGGCCTGCATCGCCGAGAGCTGGTCGGTGACGTCGATGACCGACACCCAGCGGCTGATGTCACGCGTGTCGCCGTCAATCGGAATCCAGTAGCCGCGCGCAGTGACAGGGTCCATCTGGCCGTGGCCTGCGTAGTAGACGATGACCTGGTCATCAGGCCCGGCTTTCAGGCGCAGCTGGCTGAGTGCGGCCAGGATGTGCTGGCGCGTGGCGTTGTTGAGCAGCGTGACGTTGAAGCCGAAGCGCTCGCGCAGTGTGCCGGCCAGCGCGGCGCCGTCGGCCAGCGGCGTGTCCAGCGGGTCCCAGTGCTGATAGGCCTGGTTGGCGATGACCAGCGCCCAGCGGCGGCCGGCCAAGGCGCCGCCGGGAGGGGCATCGAGCGCGGACGGCAGCGGGCGGGCGTCGGCGTCGGCGCTGCGGCGGAACAGGTAATGCGCCTCGCCGGTGGCGCCTTGCTTGTCGCGCACGCTGACATCGACGCGCATGGGCGCATCGCCCAGCAGCGCCAGCGGCGCGCTGAACAAGCCGCGGGCGTCATACGGGCGGCTTTCGCCGTTGACGGTGACGGCCTCGATGCCGGCCGCGGCTTCGGCTTGGCCCATCAGTGTGACCTGCGCATCGGGCGACTCGATCAGCAGCGGCTCAGCACCCGACGGGCGCGGCAGTTGCAACACCGGCACCGGGTCGACCAATTCCACGTGCGGGCGGCTGCCACGCGTGGCGAGCGCCAGCGGCAGGCCGGCGGCCTGGTACACCAGCCGCTGCGCCTGGCTTGAATCACGTGGCACGCCGTGGCCGGCCTCGTACAGCGCGGCCAGGTTGACCATGGCGCGGCTGTTGCCTTGCAGCACGGCTTTGTCGTACCAGAGCTTGGCCAGCGCGAACTGGCCCTGGGTTTCATACAACTGGCCCGCGATGACCTGCGCCTCGGCCGCGCCGCCAGCAGCCAGCGGCAACCAGATGCGCAGGTCGGCCAGCGGGTCGGCGGCGAGGGACGGCAAAGCCACGACAGCAGCCAACCCGGCTTCCAGCGGCACGACGATCGACGGCACCGCTGCGATGGGCGACGAAGGTGCGGCCGTGGCGGATGCCGCGCTCGGCAGCGCCAGCGACTCGACGTATTCGCCGTTCGCATCGCGGCATTCGGCCAGCGGCACGCGGGCCTGGCGGCGTGGCGTCAAGCCGACGCTGGCGCCGCCCAGGCGCCGTACTTGCGCGGGGAACAGGCAGTCGACCAGCTGCGCAGCGTCAGCCGCCTGCGCGGCGCGTGGCGCACCGAGCAGGAAAACGGCGCTGGCCAGCGTAGCCATGACCAGGCCAGCATGGCGCCACAACCGTAGTGAAAAGGCCGGCTGGTGTGCCCGGGGCCCAGCAAGGGCCGTCGTCACCAACTGCTGCGGCGCGTGCTTCATTTACAGCTCGAAGCGGATACCAGCCGACACGTGCTGGAAGCGGTAGCCCTTCTGGCCAAAATTGCTCTGCACGTCAAAGAACGCGCTGTAGCCATACGGCGTGACGGCCGAGACACCCAGCGCCAGCGAGCCGTAGCTCGGGCTGACGTCGGCCGCGGTCGGGATCAGCAGGCTGGTGTTGTCGGCGAGCAGGCGCGCGGTGGCGCTGCTGGAGCTGCTGTCGGAACGGTGGGTGGCCTCCAGGCGCACGTAGGGCAGCAGGCTGCCCCAGCTTTGTGGAAAGCCGCGTTGCAGGTTGACGCCGACGTTGGCGCTGTTCGAGCGCAGGCTTTGGCCGCCAATCGAGGTGGCGGTGGCGCCGCCCGTTTCATCAAAGCCGGCGATGTGCGTGCTCACCGTGTCCAGCCGCAGGTAAGGCGAAACGGTGAAGGCGCCAGCCACCAGGTCGGTGCCGGCGGCCAGCCCGAAGCCGCGTGCCTGGCTGCGCGTGTGGGCGTTCAGCAGCGCGCTCTGGCCGTCGTCGCGCCGCAAGTCGATGTTGCTGCGCTCATAGCTGGCGGTGGCCGAGACATAGCTGGCGGCGGTCGGGTTCCAGCTGCTGTAGGCGGTCAGGTGCTGGGCGTGGCTGTCCTGGCGGCTGGCATTGCTGTCAAAACGGATGCGGGTACGGGTGGCGCCTATCGCCGCGCCCAGCACCCACGCGTCGCTCAGCCGCTTGTCGGCGCCCAGCGTGGCGGTGTCGAGCCGCACGCGGAAGCCCGACACGTTGTCGGCTGCGTCGCGGTCGATGCCGGTATTGGCGGCGTCGGTGTAGACGTTGAGCGCTTGCCGGCGGGCGCGGGCGTCCGCCGAGTCGAACGAAGCGGCGGCTGCGCGCCGTTGCTGTTGCTGGCGGGTTTGCGCTTCGTCCATGTGGCTGCGCACGCTCAAGGCCGTGGCGGCGCGCAGCGGCACGCTGATGTCGTTGAACGAACTGGCCACGCCACCGGCGCTGGTGGAAGCAGCCGGCACCACCGCGCCGCCGTAGCCCGACGAGCCAGGCACCACCGCGCCGCCATAGCCGGCGTAGCCGCATTCATATCTTTCTTGCGGTGTCAGCGGAAAGAAGGCGCTCATGGTGCAAATGGCGGGTGCTGCAGGCCGGGCCTGTGCCCACACGTGTTGCGGCGCAGCGGCCAGCACCCACGGCGCGAGCGTCAAAGAGCAAAGGCGGCGGAGAGCGGTTTTGTTCATGCGGTGTCGACTCGGAAGAGCCGGTGATTATCAGAAGTCGCGGCCACTTTCTGGCCCCCCCGGAACGAGGGGGCGGCCGGCCCAGGGCCCGACAGGAGTCCTCCGTTCTGGGTGACAAGGCCGCCGCAATCGGTTCAACAGGCGCAACTGAGGAATGCGATGCGCTGCACCGCCACAGCTGTCAGCGGTGGCGGAACACGGGCTTGCGCTTGTGCAGGAAAGCGCTCATGCCTTCTTTTTGATCTTCGGTCGCGAACAGCGAGTGGAACTGCCGGCGCTCGAACAGCAGGCCTTCGGCCAGCGGCGCCTCGAAGGCGCGGTGGATGCATTCCTTGGCCATCATCACGCTCGGGCCGCTGAACGCGCAAATGGTCTGGCCGGCCGCCAGCGCCACGCTCAGCAGCTCGGCCGCCGGCACCACGCGTGACACCAGCCCGGCGCGTTCGGCCTCGGCCGCGTCCATCAGGCGACCGGTCAACACCATGTCCATCGCCCGGGCCTTGCCAACGGCGCGCGGCAGGCGCTGGGTGCCGCCGGCACCGGGGATGATGCCAAGCTTGATTTCCGGCTGGCCGAAGCGGGCGCTGTCAGCCGCGAAAATGAGGTCGCACATCATCGCCAGCTCGCAGCCGCCGCCGAGCGCAAAGCCGGCCACTGCGGCGATCACCGGCTTGCGCACACGGCGCAGCGTTTCCCAGTTGCGGGTGATGCAGTCGTTTTTGTAGGCGTCCATATACGTCCAGCCGACCATGGCGCTGATGTCGGCGCCGGCGGCAAAGGCTTTGTCACTGCCGGTGAGGACGATGCAGCCGATGCCGGCGTCGGCATCGAACGCCTGCAGCGCCTGGCCCAGCTCGTCCATCAAACCGTCGTTCAGGGCGTTGAGCTGCTGCGGGCGGTTCAAGGTGATGAGCCCGGTTTTCACGGGGCCGTCGCCATGGGTGGCGGTCAAGATGAAATCGAAGAGCATGGCAAGTGTCCTGTCAGCATGGCGAAGGCGATGACTGTAGCCAGCCAGCCGGCGACTCGCTCAATCAGCCAGCTCGGGCGGGCGCTCGAGCAGCAGGTCGATGAAGGTGTCGGCGTTCTGATGGATGCGGATGCGCACCGGCAAATAGCGGTAACGCGGCGCGAACCACAGCTCGGCCGTCAGCTCGCCGGCGGGGCGGGCCAGGGCGCGCGGCGTCAGGTGAACGGCTTCTATGGCGCCGAACGCGGTGTGCAGCGTTTCGCTCGCGCCGACGTCGTAAATCCAGCGGTCGACGCGCTTCGGCAGCGCCAGGGCCAGTTCGACACGGTTGCCAGCGGCCAGCCGCTCGGGCTGGCGCGTGAACAGCCAGGTCAGCTGCACGAACTGGCTGGCGGTGTCCTGCACGCCCGGCCAGCGCTCGACACGGCGGCCATCGGGCAGCACGACGGCATCGGGCTCGAAGCGCAGCGTGACATGGCGGCGGTCACGAAAAGCGGCTTTGCTGTCTTCGTCGTAGCGATCGGGGGCCAAGCCGTCGGCGGTCAGGCGGCCTTCGCTGCGCATGCTGCGCGTCAGCAGCGGCGCAAACGGCAGGCCGACGCGGATGTCGACCTGCGTCTGGTAGCGGTCATCGCCGACACGTATCCATTCGACTTGCGCCTGCCCGTTGAGCTCGCCGCGGTAGTAGCCGCTCAGGGCATAGCGCAGCCGGGTGGTGGCAGGCCAGGCAAAGGCGGATGTGGCCCCGGTATCGGCAACCATCACGCCTGATGCGGCGACCTCGGCCGGCGGTGCCGCAAGAGTTGGTGCGGCGAGGGGCGCATGGGCGGCGACGGACGATGCCGCCGCCATGGGCTCGGCCAACACCGTGACGGCAGCGGCCGAGGCGCTGTCATCAGACGGCTGTTGCGGCGCCGACGCTGCCGGCTTGGCGGCGTCGGCGCTGCTGTCGTTCAGCGGCGCGGGCGGCCGCGTCACCGCTTGAGGCCGTGGTGCTGCTGCCGTTGCCGCTGCCGTTGCCGCTGCGGTGGGCGGGCCGGCGGGCGGCGGCGCCTGCGCCGCCATGTCCCGCACATACGCCACTTGCAGGCGCGGCGGCATGGCGGCGGGTCTGAAGTCGATGAGACCCTGGGCCGCTTCGCGTACGACGCAGCCGTGAACCGCAACGACGGCAATCACTAGTGCCGCCAGGCCCAGCCGCCGGGCGCGGCGCCACGGCCGCGGGGCAGGTGTTGTCAGCCGCTGAACCATGCCTCGCGCAGCGCCAAGGCGGCGGCGCTCGGTTGCGGATCGAGTGCCAAAGTCATGGCAGCGGCGCTTGTCGCGAGGCTGCTTGTTGTGCCTGTTGCGGCGGTGTCAGCAGCGGCCGCGGGCAGCACGTCTGCACTCGGCAAGGTCAACGCCAAACGCAGCAGCCGCTGGTCGCGCGACACCAGCAGCACAGCCGGCTGGCCCGGCGTCAGCAGGCGCTGCGCGTCGTCCAGCCGGCGCAGCCGCCAGTCGCCCAGCGCCAGCAGCTCGTCGCCCGCGGCCACGCCGGCCGCCTCGGCGGCGCCGCCGCGCAGTACATGGGTGGCGCGCACGCCGGTCAACGCGCTTTCACTGACACGCAGGCCCAAGCGCTGGGCGGTGCTGACGGCCGCGGGCGGCGTGGCCTGCCATTGCACGCCGAAGCGCGCCAGCAGCGGCGCCAGCGGCAGGTCGGCCGTGCCGTGCACCCAGGCGTCGAGTTCCGCATCCAGTGAGCCGCCCGCCTCTTGCTGCAGCGCGTGGCGCACGTCGGCTTCGGTCATCGGGCCGCCGCCGCTCGTCTGCCACAGCCGGCGCATCACGCGGTCGAGCGACGGCGTGGCGGCCGGCGGCTCGCCGAGGCTGCGCAGCGTCAAATCCAGCGCCAGCGCCACCAAGGCGCCCTTGCCGTAGTAGCTGATCGTGGCGTTGGGCGTGTTCTCGTCGCCGCGGTAGTACTTGACCCAGGCGTCGAAGCTGGCCTGGGCGACGCTTTGCACCTGCCGGCCGGGCGTTGCCAACACGCTGGCAATGGTTTTGCCGAGCAGCTGCAAATAGCGCGCGCCGTCGATCAAGCCGGCGCGCAGCAGCAGCAAGTCGTCGTAATACGAGGTGAAGCCTTCGAAGAACCACAGCAGCTGGGTGTAGTTTTCGGCCGTGTAGTCGTAGCGCTCGAAGTCGCGCGGGCGCAGCCGCTTGACGTTCCAGGCATGGAAGTACTCGTGGCTGATCAAGCCGAGCAAGCCGGTGTAACCCTCGGGCTGGGCGGCGCCGGTGCGCGGCAAGTCGCGCCGCGAGGCCAACAGCGCGGTGCTGGCGCGGTGCTCAAGGCCACCATGGCCGTCGTCAATGGCGTTGAGCAGAAAGACGTAGCGGCTGAATGGCGCGCGCTGATCGGCATGCCAGAAGGCAATTTCGGCCGCACACACGCGCTGTGCGTCGGCCAGCAGCCGCTCGCCGTCGAAATCAGGCCAGGCGCCGGCCACGATGAATTCATGCGGCACGCCGTGCGCCTCGAAGCCGCCACGCCAAAAGCGGCCCAGCTCGAACGGGTGGTCGACCAGCTCGTCATAGTCGGCCGCCTCGTACAGCCCCATGCCCGCCGCGTCCACGCTGCCCGGCGGCTGCGCC
>JANXMO010000339.1 GCA_025354615.1 Burkholderiales bacterium
TTTGTTGTGTTCAGTGCATCTTGCGCGGCTGCTGCGCCCTCCAAATTGCCAAGTATGCTGGCTGATTTTTGAAGAACTCAACGGCACGTTCACAGACAGTCATCTCGGCTGCTTTCAGGTCGACGCCTTTCGGCATGGCGCGCGCCAAGTCCGCCAGCTGACGCTCGATCGATGCAGTAAGGGCGCACGGTGTCCAATCTGTTTTTGGTGTGTATGGCAGGTGAGTGCCTAATGCGTCGTTCGCGCGGTCAATTGAAGCGCGCCGGTCGGTGTAGGTCTTGAAGGTCGGCGCGAACAGTTTTGCGGCATCGCTTGTCGTGGGGAGGAGGTCGGTGGTCATGGCTTGGTATCCTTTGGCTTGCGTTTAGGTTTCGTGGTCGGGGTAGGTTCGACTTGTGCAGTGTGCTCTGGGGAAGTGGTTGCGCGTGTCGAGTCGTGTTCGATGTGCGTAGGAACTCCTTTCCTATGGGCCGCACGCCAACGGGCGCGGATTGTCTTGAGCATCCCAAGCGCTTCGGGGAGTCGCTCGTCTGACATCAAGTCTTGAAGCTCTTCAGACTCAGACGGCATCAAGTGCTGCAGTTCGATTTGCGATAGGTCTGCGCCATCGTCGCGGACTTCGTTGAGCGCTGGGCCTTCAGGGTATCCCACGCTGGAGATGATTTGCTCGTGGGCTGAGTGGCGACGCTGGCGCGAAGCTTCTTTTTCGGCTGCTCGTTGGCGGGCCATGATGGTGCGCTTGCGCTCTTTCTGAAGCTCGTGCCGAGCGGCGGTATTGTCTTCGTGAACGAGATGAGTTTTTCTGAGGATGCCCTGCGAGGCGGCGCGCTTGGCTTCGGACGCTGATCTCAGGGAATTCGCATACGCGAGGCCCACTTTGAGGTCGATGGTCCGGTCTGCATCGAGCTGAGCTATGACGGTGCGGGCCTGCTGGTCGTAGAAGTCGGCTGCTTGGTCCATGGCCGTTGCCATGGCTGTTGTGTTCAAGGGTCGATCCAGCATCCAATAGATAATATCGGCCGGCTGCAGGTTCAGCGCTTGAGCTACCCTGTCGAAGGACGATCCGAGAGCGACTTGGGTTACGATGTACCGGCAGGCAACACTGCAGCGCTGATCGGGATCGGTGACGTTGACCAGTTCTGC
>JANXMO010000345.1 GCA_025354615.1 Burkholderiales bacterium
TGGTTGAGGTCAAGCTGTGAGGCGGCGGTGACCTCAGCAGCCACCGATGCCGCGGTGACCACATCCGCCGGTGGCGATGGCGGCGGCGTCATGGGCGACGCCACGCAAGCGCTCATCACCGCAGTGGCCCACACCAAGGCCCAGTAAATCGGCCTGTCATGACGCAATGCAGGCCAACGCATTCGTGAATGACTTTGGCAGCGAGCTTGCAGCCCATGCATCAATCGTCCACACCCGCAGGCTGCGACGGGAACAACACGCTGCTGAAGCCAAAGCGCGTGAAATCGCGGATGCGCATCGGATACAACAGGCCAAGCAGGTGATCGCATTCGTGCTGCACGACCCGTGCATGGAAACCGTCGGCTTCGCGATCGATCACGCGGCCCTGCACGTCATGACCACGGTAACGAATGCGCGCGTGGCGCGGCACGACACCGCGCAGCCCGGGCACCGACAGGCAGCCTTCCCAGCCGTCTTCGAGCGGCAATTCTTCCAGCGCAACGGCAACGCGCCCATCGGCGGCCAGCGGTGTGATGTGCGGATTCAACAGCACCGTTTGCGGCACGGGCGGCGCGTCAGGGTAGCGCTCGTTGTGCCTGAAACCAAAAATGACCACCGCCAGATCCACGCCGATTTGCGGCGCCGCCAGCCCGGCGCCCTCAGCCGCGTGCATGGTGTCGAACAAATCTTCGACCAAGGCGTGCAACGCCGGCGTATCGAATTCCGGCACCGGCTGAGCGATACGCAGCAGGCGCGGGTCGCCCATTTTTAGAATTTCACGAACGGTCATGGGACATTTCTCTATCTGACATTCTCATTTGATGACCGGCGGTTTAAAAACCGCCCATCAACTCCAGCGATCAGCCAGCCAGCGCCACAGCAGCACCAGGCGCCCGGGCCGGTGCAGCGTATATGCCTTTTTTGAGTACTGCTTGACATGCCAGACCGCGCGCGTGCCGGTATGAAAAGTGGCGGTGTCGCCGGGGCGCAGTGTGAAACGGTGGCCTTGGTAGTCGACTTCTATCTCGCCTTCAAGCAAGTGCACGGTCTCGTCGAATGCGAAATGCCATTCAAAGATCGACGGCCCGTCGCAGGACCACAGCCCGGTGATGGTGTGACCATCGGCGGAGCGGGCGGTTTCACTGCCGCGGAAGTTCGGCACGCCAGCGTGAATCCAGGCAGGGTCCACCGCAAATGCCATGAGAGGACGGTTGACCGCTACCGAAGAAGCAGCCGGCATCCGGTTGATGTAGCGATGGGCGTCGTAGGCCGCAATGCCCGTCAGGAGTGCGACGCCCAAGGCCAAAACGAGAAAACGCCGCTGCTGTGCCATGGCTTGATTCTAGGCAAGCCGGCTTTCCAATGCCGGGCACAGCGGACAAAAGCCGGCCGAGATGGCGGTTAAATTGCATGGTTTGGTGGTGTTTCAGGCGCTGGCGATATCGGACAGCAGTTGCTGCAGGCCAGCTTCATCAAGCACCGCCACACCAAGGGCGTCGGCCTTTTCCCGCTTGCTGCCCGCGTCGTCGCCGGCTACCAGCCAGTTGGTTTTTTTGGAGACCGCTCCCGCTACCTTGCCACCCGCGGCCTCGATCAGCGCACGGGCTTCGTCGCGCGTCAACGTCGGCAGCGTGCCGGTCAACACGAAGGTCTGGCCGGCCAGTGGCAACGGCTCGGCTTGCGCCACGCCGTCGTGCTCGGCCCAGGTGATGCCGGCGGCGCGCAGCTGGTCGATGACGTCGCGGTTGTGCGGCTGGTCAAGAAACAGCCGCAACGTGTGCGCGACCACCGGCCCGACATCGCGCACCGCAAGCAGCTGCTCTTCGCTGGCTGCCAACAGGCGGTCGAGCGAGCCGAAATGTGCCGCCAAGTCCTTGGCCGTGCTTTCGCCGACGTGGCGCATCCCCAGCGCGAACAAAAAACGCGCCAGCGTCGTCTGCTTGCTGGTCTGCAAGCCGGTCAGCAGGTTGCGGGCGCTCTTGTCGCCCATGCGGCCAAGCGCTCTCAGCTGTTCAAGGCTGAGTTGGTACAGCGCCGGCAGCGTTGCCACCAGACCGCCGTCGACCAGTTGATCGACTATTTTTTCACCCAGCCCGTCGATGTTCATGGCCCGCCGACCGGCAAAATGCAGCAAGGCCTGCTTGCGCTGAGCGCCGCAGTACAGCCCGCCGGTGCAGCGGTGGTCGATGCCGCCCGGTTCGCGCAGCACCTGGCTGCCGCAGACCGGGCAGCTGCGCGGCATTCGGAAATTCGGTACGTAGGCGGGCCGCAAGGCCTCGACCCGGCCGACCACTTCAGGAATCACATCACCCGCGCGGCGCACCACCACGCGGTCGCCAATGCGCACGCGCTTGCGCCGCAGCTCGAACAGGTTGTGCAAGGTGGCATTGCTGACCGTCGTACCGCCGACGAATACCGGCTCCAGCTTGGCCACCGGCGTCAGCTTGCCGGTGCGGCCCACCTGCACCTCGATCGCCCGCAGGCCGGTGATCTGCTCCTGCGCCGGGTACTTGTGCGCCACGGCCCAGCGCGGCTCGCGGCTGACGAAACCCAGGCGCTGCTGCAGCGCCCGGTCGTCGACCTTGTAGACCACGCCGTCGATGTCGAACGGCAGCTGGCCGCGGCGCGCCTGCACGGCGGCGTGAAAGTCGGCCAGGCCGCTGCCGCCCGAGACCACGGCATGGTCGGCGTTGACCGGGAGGCCAAAAGCGCCAAGGGCCTCAAGCAGCGCGCTTTGCGACGGCGGCGGACCGCCGGCCCAGCCGTCAAAGTCGCCCAAGCCGTAGGCGAAAAAACGCAGCGGCCGAAGGGCTGCAATGCGCGGGTCGAGTTGCCGCACGGCGCCGGCCGCCGCATTGCGCGGGTTGACAAAGGTTTTGCCGGTGCGGTCGCCATCGGCCATGCGCTGCCGTTGCCGTTCGTTGAGCGCGTCGAAGTCATCACGCCGCATATAGACCTCGCCACGCACTTCCAGCACGGCCGGCAGTGCGCCGCGCGTGCGCAGCTGGCCGGGAATTTCCTTGATCGTGCGCATGTTCTGCGTCACGTTTTCACCGGTTTCACCGTCGCCGCGCGTGGCGGCCTGCACCAGCACGCCGTTTTCATACCGCAGATTGATGGCCAGGCCGTCGAACTTCAACTCGGCTGTGTAGATTACCGGCGGGTCGCTGGGCGCCAAGCTCAACTCGCGCCGCACCCGGGCGTCGAAAGCCCAGGCACCGCTGGGGTCAGTGTCGGTTTCGGTGCGAATCGACAACATGGGCACCGTGTGGCGCACCGGGGCAAAGCCATCGAGCACTTGGCCGATGATGCGCTGCGTCGGCGAATCCGGCGTTTGTAACGCCGGGTATTCGTCTTCCAGCGCCTGCAGCGCCTGGAACAGGCAATCGTATTCGGCGTCGGAAACCTGCGGGTCGTCCAACACGTAATAGCGGTGCGCGTGGTGTTGCAGCAGCGCCCGCAATTGCGCAGCGCGTTCGGCCGCCTCGGCAGGCGTCATTGCCATGCGTAGCGGCCCGCCTCACGCCCCGGCGTGTGCCAACGCTTGCGCCGCGGCATCGGCAGGCCCATCCAGCCGGCCCGGTCAGCTGAACAGGCGCCGGGCAGCGGGCGAGCCTGCTGCCAGGTCGTGCGCGGCCAAGGCCTGGTAGAGCCGCTGCAACTCGGCCGCAATGACGTCAAAGCCGGACGGCGCGATGGGCAGCAGCTGGTCGTCGACCAGCGCGGCATCCATTTCGGTGGCCAAGGCTTGTGCGCAGGCCTGCCAGGTTTTGAAGGGCTCGACGGCAGCGGGGGTTTGCGGTACGTCGAACGCCAGTGTGATGTCGCGCAGCGCCGCCTGGCCGGGGTCGTCGGCGAGTGCGGCCTGCGCGTCGAAGGTCAGGGTCAGCACTGGCGGCATGGCGTCGTCCGGCGCGGGCAGCACCAGGCGCCCGGGCAGGGACCCGGCGATGAAGCCGTGGCGCGACGCTTGCTGGATCAAGTAGCCAACGCTCCATGCGGCGGATTGCGCCTGCAGGTGCACGGCCAACTGGGCGTCGTGTGCGGCGGCAAAGCTGTCGAGTTCGCGGGCGCGCGCCACCGCGTCAAGCATGTCCGGAAATTCCGGAAAGCCGGCGTTGGCGCCCAAGCTTTCACCAAACGCCTGCACCTTCTGCACGAATTCTGAAAATTCAATTTCATTCAGCGGCCCGCTGCGGTTGGCGAGCTGCACACCGGCCTGCAGTTCGCGATAAGTGGCGTCAAATGCCAGCGCTTCCCACTCGCCCGTGGCGACATTCAAGCCTTCGATCAGCAAGGGCTTGCTGCCGGCACGCCGGCTGGGTGGTTGGTGCGACATCAGGACTTGACCGGCCACCGGGGCTTCCAGCGTGATGGTGGCAATCGCGTCGACCAGCGCATCGATGCGCGGCGCCGCACGGCGGGCGATCGGCAACACGATGGGCGCCGCCGTCAAGTCGGCTGTCGGCTCTATCGGCATGTTGGCAGCGCCTGCTTCAGCCTCCAGCGGCCCCGGCTCCGTGTCAAAACCGGGTTCATGTGCATGCAGGGACGCGGGGTTGGGCGCCCTCGGCTCGGCGCGCCGAGGGCCGGCGCGGCGCGCTTGCCAGGCGCCGTGGGCGATCACGCCCGCCAGCACCACGCCGCCGGCCGCCGCCAGGGCGATCGTCAAATTGCTCATGGGACTGGGGCTCGGGAAAAGGATTTGAAAGCGGCGTTCGACACCGGTGGACGCATCAAGGCAGAAGCGGCGTTGATCAAGCCTGCAGCGGCCTCGATGTCAACCGCAACGATGCGCGATACGCCCTGCTCCTGCATGGTCACGCCGATCAGCTGTTGCGCCATTTCCATCGCGATCTTGTTGTGGCTGATGAACAGGAACTGGGTGCCCTGCGACATCTGTTGCACGAGTTTGGCATAGCGCTCAGTGTTGGCGTCGTCCAGCGGCGCATCGACCTCGTCGAGCAAGCAAAACGGCGCCGGGTTGAGTTGAAAGATGGCAAATACGAGGGCGATCGCCGTCAACGCTTTTTCGCCGCCCGACAACAAGTGGATGGTGCTGTTTTTCTTGCCTGGCGGGTGGGCCATGACCTGCACGCCGGCGTCGAGGATTTCATCGCCCGTCATCACCAGCCGCGCGGTGCCGCCGCCGAACAGGCTGGGGAACATGCGCCCGAAGTGGGCATTGACTTGCTCAAAGGTGTTGGCCAACAAGTCACGTGTTTCCAGGTCGATTTTGTGGATCGCGCCTTCCAGCGTCGCAATGGCTTCGTTCAGGTCGGCATTTTGCGCATCCAGAAACTGCTTGCGCTCGCGCGAGGCACCCAGCTCGTCGAGCGCCGCCAGGTTGACCGCGCCCAGCGCCACGATCTCCCGGTTGATGCGGTCGATTTCCCCTTGCAGCCCGGCGCGCTGCACGCCATCCGCGGCAATGCCGCTGGCCAGCGTTTCGAGGTTCACCGCCGCCGCCTCCAGCTGCTCCATGAACTGCGCACCGCCCAGCTGCGCGGCTTGTGCTTCGAGCTGCAGCTGGGTGATGCGGTCGCGCAGCGGCTGCAGGCTTTGCTCGTGCGCCAGCCGCTGTTCGTCCGCGCGGCGCAGGCGCCCGGTCAATTCGTCATAAAGCGCGCGGCACGCTGCCAGCGCCGCCTCGCGCGCCACCCGCAGCGCCAGCGCGGCCTGCAAGCCGTCGTCGGCAGACGCATCGGCCAGCTGCGCCTCTTCGGCCTGCGCATCGGCGATAGCGTGGGCTTGCGCTGTCAGCTGCTGCACCGCCGTGTCGATGTCGCGCTGCA
>JANXMO010000353.1 GCA_025354615.1 Burkholderiales bacterium
CCGAAGCGCCCGGCTTGCCGTGGACAACGCTGCGCGTTGCCCACCGCGCCGGCCTCTGCCCACTTGCCCACAGCACCCGCCACGGTTCATCAAAAGACCTCAATCAAACGATCAAAAACTCGGAGCGAAAGATACAAGGGCCGCAGTGCCGCCATCGCATCCGCTGTTTGTGCCTTGCACCATCCCTCACCCCAGCCCTCTCCCGGGGGCGGGAGAGGGAGTGCCGCTTCAAATTCATTGATGCCGTCTCAATAGGAATCTTCTTTCATCATGCCTTTGCCCATCTTCCTGCCCTGCGCGGCCGGCGTTGAAACCTGGCTGGCCGCAGAAGCCGCGCACGTGCTGGGCGACAAGGTTTCAATCAACACCCAGCGCGGCGGCGCGGCACTGGCCGGCGGGCCCGATGAAATCATGGCGCTGAACCTCGGCCTGCGGCTGGCGCAGCGCGTGTTGATCGAGGTGGCCGACGGCCCTTACCGGAACGAAAACGATCTCTATCACCTGGCACGCCAGGTCGACTGGACGCAGTGGATCACGCCGCAGCACACGCTGCGTGTCGACACCACCGCGCAGCACAGCCCGCTGCGCAGCCTGAACTTCGCCGCGCTGCGCATCAAGGACGCCGTGTGCGATGCCATGCGCGACGCCACCGGCGAGCGTCCCAGCGTCGACACCCGCACGCCCGATCTGCCGCTGCTGCTGCACCTCGGCCCCGAGCACGCGCAGCTCTACATCGACACCTCCGGCGAGCCGCTGTTCAAACGCGGCTGGCGCGAAGACGTGGGCGACGCGCCGCTGAAAGAAACGCTGGCCGCCGCGATGCTGGCCGCCGCCGGCTGGCGCGGCACGCCCGAGGCCGGCGGCGCATTGCACGACCCGTGTTGCGGCTCGGGCACCATCGCCATCGAGGCGGCACAAATCGCCTGCGGCATCGCGCCCGGCTTGAAGCGCCGCTTCGCCTTCGAGCGGCTGCTGCCCTTCGCCACGCCCGACATGCGCGCCCAATGGCAGCGGCTGAAAAGCCACGCGCAGTCGCGCATCCACCCACCGCGCGTGCCAATTCATGCGAGCGACGTGTCGTTCCGCATGGTCGACTTCGCGCGGCGCAATGCAGAACGCGCCGGCGTGGCCGATGCCATCGACTTCCACGGCGGCGACGCGCTCGAGCGCCCCGCTCCGCTGTTGCCCGATGCCCTGCCCGGCACGCTGATGGTCAACCCGCCCTACGGCAGATC
>JANXMO010000378.1 GCA_025354615.1 Burkholderiales bacterium
CGGTTGAAGTGCTGCAGCTTCTCGATCAAATGAAAATCCTGCAGCAGCAAGGGCCCGCGTGGCCCGGCGCTGATCGAATTCTGGTTGTCTGCAACGGGAATGCCGGAGGCGGTGGTCAGACGGGCGGTCGCTTGTTCCATAACAGGTTCCTGAGATTTCCAAAAAAGGCGGGCATCTGCACGCGTTCGAAATTTAAGGCGTTGGCAAAAAATAAAAAATTGAAGTCTTTCAACCGGAGCGATTGAAAAAACAAATCAACAGGTTGCCCCACCCTTTGCTGAGGAGGGCCGCGCGGGTTGCCGTGCTGCGCCCCGTACAGTCCGTCTCGGTCCGGCCGGTCAAGGCCGTTGGAGTTCGTTGAATGCTTGCGCCTGTTGTTGTCGTTGCCCGCCGTTGGGCGGTTGGTTTTTGTCGCTGGCTGGATTTCGGCCGGCGTGTCGTGCTGAACCTGCTGTTTTGGGGCTTGATCGCTGCGCTGGCCTGGGCGGCCTGGCGCAGCCCGCCGCCGTTGCAGGACAAAACGGCGCTGGTGCTGCGGCTCAACGGCCCGCTGGTCGAGCAGCGCGCCGGCGGCGTGCGCGGCAACGTGCTGGCGCGCACGCGCGGCGAGGAATCGCACAGCCTGCCGCTGCGCGATGTGCTGGCCGTGCTGGAGGCGGCTGCAAAAGACCCGAAGATCACCAGCCTGCTGTTGCTGACCGACGAGCTGCAACCCAGCCCGTTGCCTTTGTTGCGCGAAGTGGCGGCCGCGCTGAACCGCTTCAAAGCCACCGGCAAACCCGTCGTTGCCTGGGGCGCGGCGTACGACCAGCCGCAGTACTACCTGGCGGCGCAGGCCAGCGAACTGCTGATGCACCCGTTTGGCCAAGTGTTCCTGAAAGGCTTCGGCGGCCAGCGCAACTACTACCGTGACGCGTTGGACCGTGCCGGCATCGAGGTGCAGCTGCTGCGCGTCGGCAGTTTCAAAAGCGCTGCCGAGCCCTTCATTGCCAATGCGCCTTCGACCGCGGCGCAGCAGGCTGACCGCTTTTTGTACGACGCCTTGTGGGCCACGTATCTGCAAGGGGTTGAAGGCGCGCGCCGCCTGTCACCCGGCAGCGTGATGCGCTACATCGACGACAGCCCGCAGCGCCTGGCCGCCGCGGGTGGCGACGCCGCGCAAATGGCGCAGCAGGCGCGGCTGGTCGACGGCCTGAAAACCCGTGATGAAGTGCGCGCACTGCTGATCAAACGCGGCGCGCCGGACAAAGAAGGCAAGTCATTCCGCCAAATCGACTTCGACGATTACCTGGCGCTGCACCCGCCGGCTTCCAAGGGTGACGCGGTGGGCGTGGTGGTGGCCGAGGGCGAGATCGTCGACGGCCCGGCGCCGCCCGGCACCGTGGGCGGCGCCTCGACCGCCGAGCTGATCCGCACCGCGCGTGATGACGCAGCCATCAAAGCCGTCGTGCTGCGCGTCAACTCGCCCGGCGGCAGCGTGTTCGGCTCGGAGCTGGTGCGCCGCGAGCTGGAATTGACGCGTGCCGCCGGCAAGCCGGTCGTGGTGTCGATGGGCGGCCTGGCGGCGTCGGGCGGTTACTGGATTTCGACTTCGTCCGACGAGGTGATCGCCGATGCCGCCACCGTCACCGGCTCGATCGGCGTGTTTGCGCTGCTGCCCAACGGCGCCAAGACGCTGGACAAACTGGGCGTGCACACCGCCGGTGTGACCACCACCTGGCTGGGCGCCGCCGGTGACCCGCGCCTGCCGGCCGACCCGCGGTTTCTGGCGCTGCTGCAAACCAGCATCGACCACATCTACGCCGACTTCACCGCCCGCGTGGCGGCGGCGCGCAAGGCTCCGCTGGCGCAGGTGGAGGCAGTGGCGCAGGGCCGCGTGTGGACCGGCACGCAGGCCAAAGAGCGGGGCTTGGTCGACCGCCTGGGCAGCTACGGCGATGCGCTGGCTGCCGCTGCCGCGCGCGCCCACTTGCCCGCTGGCTACCGCGTGGCTTATGTGGAGGGTGATGCACCGCCGTTCGACCGCGTGCTCGGCTGGCTGGGCGCCAATTTGGGTACCGCTCTCCGCGCGCAGCTGCCCACGGGCTGGACGCTGTTGGCGGCGCCCGTGCCGGCAGCGATCACCGGCCCGGCGCAGCGCGAGCTCGGCTGGCTGGCCGGCCTGGCGCGTGCCGATGGCGCCGGTCCGCCGTTCGTCGCGCTGGCGCATTGCCTGTGCGCGCCGTGAGCGCTTGACGATGAGCGCCGCCGCCGTGCCCGATTCACTGAACCCGGCCCAGCTCGAAGCCGTGCACTACCTGGGCGGCCCGTGCCTGGTGCTGGCCGGCGCCGGCACGGGCAAAACACGCGTCATCACCCACAAGATCGCCCGGCTGCTGCAGGCGGGTTACGAGCCGAGGCAAATCGCTGCCATCACCTTCACCAACAAGGCGGCGCAGGAAATGCGCGAACGCTCGAAGGCGCTGATCGGCCCACGCGCGGCCAAGCATCTCGTCGTCAGCACCTTCCATTCGCTGGGAGTGCGGCTGCTGCGCGCCGATGGCGAACGCATCGGCCTGAAGCCGAACTTCAGCATTCTGGACAGCGACGACGTGCTCAGCCTGCTCAAGGACGCTGGCGCCAGCACCGACATTGCCCAGGCGCGGCGCTGGCAATGGGCCATCAGCGGCTGGAAAAACGCCGGGCTCGACAGCGCCCAGGCCGCAGCCGTGGCCGAGGCTTCAGGCAGCGACGACGATCGCGTGGCCGCCGTGGTGATGAAGCGCTATGAAGAGCGCCTCGCCGCCTACCAGGCGGTCGACTTCGATGACTTGATCACCCTGCCGCAGCGCCTGCTGCAACGCGACGCCGAGGTGCTCGTCAAGTGGCAGAACACGCTGCGCTACCTGCTCGTCGACGAATACCAGGACACCAACGCCGTGCAGTACGAGCTGCTCAAGTCACTCGCCGGCGAGCGCGCGCTGTTCACCGCGGTCGGCGACGACGACCAAAGCATTTACGGCTGGCGTGGCGCCACCATCGACAACCTGAAGCGTCTGCCGGATGACTACCCGCGGCTGAAAGTCATTGCGCTGGAGCAGAACTACCGCTCCACCGGCAGCATCCTGCGCGCAGCCAATGGCGTGATTTCCCACAACCCCAAGCTGTTCGAGAAAAAACTCTGGAGCGCCTTTGGCGACGGCGAGCCGGTGCGCGTGGCCGAGTGCGATGGAGAGGAGCACGAGGCCGAGCGCGTGGTGGCGCGCATCCAGAGCCTGCGCGGTGGTGCGGAAGTGGCGCTCACCGCTGCAGCAGCAGGTGCTATCGAGTTCAAGGACTTCGCTGTGCTTTACCGCGCCAATCACCAGGCGCGGGTGCTGGAAAAGGCGCTGCGCCGCGCCAACATCCCTTACAAAGTTTCAGGCGGGCAGAGTTTTTTCGACCGCGCGGAAATCCGTGACCTTTGCGCCTGGCTGCGCCTGCTGGTCAATGGCGACGACGACCCGGCTTTTTTGCGCGCCGTCGCCACGCCCAAGCGCGGCATCGGCCACCAGACGCTGGCCGGCCTGGGGGAATTCGCCCACCGTTTCAAAAGCAGCCTGTATGAAGCGCTGTTCGCCGACAGCCTGGCCACGCAGTTGAACGCCCGCGCCATCGGCTCGCTGCACGAGTTCGGCCGTTACGTGGCCGACCTCGAATACCGCGCCCGCCACACCACTGGCGCCGAAGATGCCAAAGCGCTGCTGCTCGGCTGGCTCAAGGACATCGGCTACGAACAGCACCTGCACGACGGCGAGGACAACGAAAAGCTGGCCGCCGCCCGCTGGTCCAATGTGCTGGACTTCGTCGACTGGATCGCCAAGCGCTGTGGTGGCGAGATGGAGAACGACGGCGGCCTGACGGTGGAGACCGAGCGCAAGAGCGTGCTGGACGTGGCGCAAAGCATCAGCGTGATCATCAGCCTGGCCGAGCGCGGCAACGAGCAGAACGTCGTCACGCTGAGCACGCTGCACGCCGCCAAGGGGCTGGAATGGCCGCACGTCGTGCTGGCCGGCGTCAACGAAGGCCTGCTGCCTTTCCGCTCTGAAGACGACGAAATGACGCCCGAGCGGCTGCACGAGGAACGCCGGCTGATGTACGTCGGCATCACCCGCGCGCGCAGCACGCTGGTCGTCAACGTGCTGCGCCGGCGCAAAAAAGGCCGCAACACCGTGCAAGGTGTGCCCAGCCGCTTCGTCGGCGAGATGAAGCTGCATGAAGCGGTGGCAGCGGTCGACCCGCGAGAGACGCCACG
>JANXMO010000399.1 GCA_025354615.1 Burkholderiales bacterium
TTCGTCATAGCAACGGTGTGCCCGTTGTGCTTGAAACACCATCAGCGCTGTGAAGCGTTCGCTGTAACCATAAGGCGCCGTACGAGCCAGCAGTTCTGTTGCTTTGATGTCAAAGTGTTGCAGCTCCGCTACGGGCACGTAGATGCGCCCGCGCCGCGCGTCATCGCCGACATCGCGGATGATGTTGGTCAACTGCATCGCCCGGCCCAGACGATGGGCATACGCCACCGTGGCCTCGCTGTTGCGCCCAAAAATATTGGCGGCCACTTCGCCAACCACGCCGGCCACCAGGTGGCAATAACGTGCCAAACCCGTGAAATCGAGAAAACGCGTTTGCTCCAAATCCATCTGGCAGCCGTCGATCACCGCATTCAAATGAGTCGCGGTGATGGTGTAGGCCGGGCAATGCGGCATCAGCGCCTTCATGACCGGGTGGTTTGGCTGGCCTGCATACCCGGCTGCCACCTCTTGGCGCCACCACGCCAGCTTGGTGGCTGCAATGCTGGGATCGCTGGTTTCATCAACGGCGTCGTCCACTTCACGACAAAATGCATAAAAAGCGGTGATGGCGGCACGCCGTGGCGGCGGCAAAAACATGAAGGCGTAATAGAAACTCGAGCCGCTGGCGGCGGCTTTTTCTTGAACATATTGTGCAGGTGTTGTCATGCGGCGCGATTTGCGGGCTGCTGTGGAGTGCTGCTCATCTGCCAGGCACGCAGCAGCAGTAACGGTGCATCCCAGGCCGTCAACACCGGGCGAACCGCCAAGGCCGCATGCTGCGCGCGGCTGATTTTTTCGGCAATCCGCAAGCCGCCCTGCACGACCAACCGCAGCTCCCAACCGGCGCGCCAGCCTGCGTGCCGGCCGAGGGTGTGCACCAGCGGCCTACCGCGCAGCATCAAGCCACGCGCCCATGTCACGGCGTCGGCCACGGCCTGCCGCAGCGCCGTGCTGTCTCGCCCGGCCCGCACGTCTTCGGCAACAGCGCCATGCTGACGTAAATCAGCCAGTGGTAGATAAAGACGGCCACGCGAAGTATCAACGCCCAAATCTTGCCAAAAATTGATCAACTGCAAAGCACTGCAGATGTCGTCCGACTGCTGCAGTGACAGCGCATCATCAATACCGTAGAGATGCAGCAACAGCCGGCCGATCGGATTGGCTGACAAGCGGCAATACGCCAGCACATCGGCACGCTCTGCGTACTCATGACAAACCACGTCGCGTTCAAAAGCGCTCAACAAGTCGTTCAACAGCGGCAGCGGCAGCGCGTGAACGGCAATGGCGTGGCACAACGGGTTGAACACGGCGGCCCAACGCAGCCCGCAGGATTTGCCGGCTGCTGCCAGCGCCAATTCGTGTCGGTAGGCGGCCAGATCGGCCAAGCGCTCGGAACGGCTGGCCTGACCTTCATCGGCAAGATCGTCCGCCGTGCGTGCAAAAGCGTAAATCGCACGAATGGCCGGCCGGAGCCGCGGTGGGCACAGCCATGACGCGACAGGAAAGTTTTCATAGTGGTCAACGCTCACGATCAGCATTGTCCACGCCATCGCACGTGCAAGCACGGCCCGTTGTTGCAACAGCGCTGCTCAAGCCTGTCTGCCCTCCTTCTCTGGACAGCTAAAATGTGCGGTTCATCGGCATTGACACACAAAGGTGGCGTTACCCGCCTCTTTTGTTTGTCAATTGCCCCGCGCGGGTGGCGAAATTGGTAGACGCACCAGGTTTAGGTCCTGACGCCAGCAATGGTGTGGGGGTTCGAGTCCCCCCCCGCGCACCAGTCGAAAACATGAATTTATTGATTCGAATCAATGACTTAGATCGATCTAGATCGCTGCTCTCAATTTCATCCTAGTTCATGCATTTTCACCTATTTTCATCCCAGTTCATGAGCATAATTTGGGAAAACATTTGGGAAAATGATCGCTTCGGATCTGATTTT
>JANXMO010000268.1 GCA_025354615.1 Burkholderiales bacterium
GATCAGGAGGCCCATGGATCAGCCTTATCCCTCAGCCCGGACCGCACGGCCTGTACGTCTTGCGCCATGCGTTGACGGTCATCAGCAGCCAACTGGGGGCCCCTGGCCAGAAAGTCACCAAGTTGGGACAGCGGAAAACCATCTGCATCCGGCACGTCGGCCACGGGTGATACACGGGCCACCACCCGCTTGCCTACTTTCAATTCTTCTTCCACTTCCTGCAGCTTGCGCGTGGCGCCGGCTTCAAGTGAGGTCGCGGCGGTGGACGCGGCGGAACCGCTGCTCACGGCACCCGTCTCGCGCCACTGTGCGGCTTTTTCGTCGATATCAACCGCGCCAGCAGCGTTGAGAATGCTCTCGGCTCGGTCGATTTCATCGTCATCGGCTGTGGTGACCGTCACACCATAGGAGCCGCGTTGGAAGGCTTCGTGGTAGTTGTTGCTGTAAGGCGAATGGCCGGCCTCGGCATCTGTGGCAATGCCGCCGAACAAGCTTTCGAAAAAATGGGCAATCGTGCCTTTCGCGGGGCGTTGGCTGGAGGCCGGGTTGCTCGGCGATGACGACGAAGCGCCGCCTGTCAGCGACACCACCGCCTCTGCAAAGCCGGCACTCAACAACTGCGCCCGGGCTTGCTCGGCAGCACCTTGCGACTCGAACAAACCAACCAATACGGATGAACTCATGAGATGACTCCTGAAAATGCCCGCAAAGGGCGTTGAAATGGGGCAGAACAATCAAGAAGAAGGCATGACGCTGGGCAAAGAGGCGTCAGGGGGAAGCGGTTCAATCGTGATGTCTTCCCGGCGCAGCGTCACGGTTTGCGGTTGCCGGTGCGTGCCGTCAACACGGGTGACGCGAACTTCCTCGACCAGCCGCCAGCGCTTTTCCGTCACCACCACTTCCTCGATCACCGAAAGAGTCCACGGATCGCCTTCCTGGTGCGGCGCAGGCCATTCGCCGATAGCAAGAGGCATACCCACGACAGCCCGTCGCTCGACCTCGACCCGCTGGTGGCGCAGCGGTTCATCCACTACTTGTTCGCGGCTGGTGACTTGTTTGGTGAGCCGCCAGCCGCCAGCCGCCACGGGCCACTTCGACTTTGTCAACGTGCAAAACCTCTTCGATTTGCGGGAAACACCGCGTTGCCGGGCCGGCTGCAGGGGCCTGCGCCTCGGCCGTCAAATCGGGTGGCATCGCAGCAATACTGTTCGAGAGGTTCATAGGCAATTGGAAAAAATGGCCGGTGTGCAGCACTCACTTGCCGGGGCAATTGCAAAACCCGGCGGGGACCGTGTTGCATGAAAAAACACGCTGCGGCATGGCAACGCGCGTGCCGTCGACAATCACCCCATGCTGCGACTCACCGAACTGCGCCTGCCGCTCGACCACCCTGCCGACGGGGTGCAGGCCACCTTGCTCGCACGGCTGGGGCTGGACGCAGCCGGGTTGAAAAGCGTCACCGTTTTCAAGCGCGGCATTGACGCGCGCAAGAAAACGGCGGTGGTGCTGACCTACACCGTTGACTTCGAGCTGGCGGGTGGCCCCGACGCCGAAGCCGCGTTGCTGGCCCGCTGTGCGGCCGACCGCCAGCTGCGTCCGGCGCCCGATATGGGCTATCGCTTCATCGCCCGGGCACCGGCGGATTTCAACGCGGCGCAGCGGCCGCGGCCGGTCGTTGTCGGCTTTGGCCCCTGCGGCATTTTTGCGGCGCTGGTGCTCGCGCAAATGGGCTTGCGGCCGCTGGTGCTGGAGCGCGGCCGGCCGGTGCGTGAGCGCACGCGCGACACCTGGGGCTTGTGGCGCCGTGGCGTGCTCGACGCGGAATCGAACGTGCAGTTCGGCGAAGGCGGCGCCGGCACCTTCAGTGACGGCAAGCTGTGGAGCCAGATCAGCGACCCGCGCCACTTGACGCGCAAGGTGATCGCGGAATTCATCAAAGCCGGCGCGCCAGCCGAAATCGCCTGGGTGGCCAAGCCGCACATCGGCACCTTCCGGCTGGTCGGCGTGGTCGAAAAAATGCGTGCGGAAATTGAATCGCTGGGCGGCGAGGTGCGCTTCGGCGCGCGGGTCACCGACCTGCATTTGGAAAGCACAGGCGAAGCGCAGCAACGGCTGCGCGGCCTGGTGCTGGCCAGCGGCGAGCAGATCGACGCCGACCACGTGGTGCTGGCGCTCGGCCACAGCGCACGCGACACCTTTGCGGCGCTGCATGCGCGCGGCGTGTTCATGGAGGCCAAGCCGTTCGCCGTGGGTTGGCGCATCGAGCACCCGCAGGGCGTGATCGACCGCGCGCGCTGGGGGCCGAACGCCGGCCACCCGCTGCTGGGCTCGGCCGACTACAAGCTGGTGCACCAGGCCGCCAATGGCCGCGCGGTCTACAGCTTTTGCATGTGCCCGGGCGGCACCGTGGTGGCGGCCACATCGGAGCCGGGGCGCGTGGCCACCAACGGCATGAGCCAGTACTCGCGCAACGAGCGCAATGCCAACGCCGGGCTGGTGGTCGGCCTGGCGCCGGCCGACTATCGGCAGGACGGCCGCACCGACGGGCCGGTGCACCCGCTCGACGGCATTGCCTTTCAGCGCGCGCTCGAGTCCCGTGCTTTTGAATTGGGCGGCGGCGGCTACCGCGCGCCGGGGCAGCGCGTCGGCGATTTTCTGCAGGGCGTGGCGTCGACCGCTTTTGGCAGCGTGCCGCCGTCGTACCAGCCCGGCGTCACGCCGACCGACCTGGCCGCGCCCGGCGCGCCCAGCCTGCCGGGCTTCGCCATTGACGCTCTCCGCGCCGCACTGCCGATGTTCGACGCGCAGATCAAGGGCTTCGCGCTGCCGGATGCGGTGCTGACCGGAGTCGAGACGCGCACCTCGTCGCCGCTGCGCATCACCCGCGGCCGCGACGGCCACAGCGTCAACGTGCGCGGCCTGTACCCGGCCGGCGAAGGCGCGGGCTATGCCGGCGGGATCATGTCGGCGGGGGTCGACGGGATCGAGGTGGCCGAGGCGGTAGCGCGTGAACTGCTGGGCATCGCACCGACCTGATCACGGTCTCTAAACCGATCAGCGCATCAGCAGCAAGCTTGAAAGAGGCAACGAGACGATGCGCGGATCGTCGCTGGCCTGCGCGTCGCCTTGGGTAACCAAGATGCCGAAGGGTGCGTTGTAGACAGACTTCTCGATAAAGGCTCTGAGCCCCCGGG
>JANXMO010000270.1 GCA_025354615.1 Burkholderiales bacterium
TGTCGTTGATCGGCGTGTCGCTGCCCACATTCCTGATCGGCATTTTGCTGATTCTGGTGTTTTCCGTGACGCTTGAATGGTTGCCCAGCTTTGGTCGCGGTGAGCTGGTGGCGCTGGGGCCGTGGCCCACCGGCTTGCTCAGCGCCGACGGCTGGCGCCATTTGCTGTTGCCGGCTGTCACGCTGGCCTTGTTCCAACTCGCATTGATCGTGCGGCTGGTGCGCGCCGAGATGCTGGAAGTGCTGCAGACCGGCTACATCCGCTTTGCACGTGCGCGCGGCCTGACGGCGCGCGCCATCCACTTCGGGCACGCATTGAAGAACACGCTGGTGCCGGTGATCACCATCACCGGGCTGCAGCTCGGCTCGCTGATCGCCTTTGCCATCGTCACCGAAACCGTCTTCCAGTGGCCCGGCATGGGCCTGTTGTTCATCCAGGCGGTGGCCTTTGCCGACGTGCCGGTGATGGCGGCCTACCTGTGCCTGATCGCGCTGGTGTTCGTGTCGATCAATTTGGTGGTCGACCTGCTGTACTTTGCGGTTGACCCGCGCCTGCGCAGCAGCTTGATGGAGGCCGGCGCTTGACGCCGCTGCGGCAGCGGCTGCGCACCGCCTGGCAGTCCTTCGTCCACAGTCCGGTGGTCGATGACTTGCGCCATTCGCCGCTGGCCCTCACCGCCGCGGCGCTATTGGCGGTGTGTGTTTTCTGCGCCGCCTTCGCCGGCTGGGTGGCGCCGCATGACACGCAAGACCTGTCACAACTGGCGTTGGCCGACGCGCGGCTGCCGCCCGCCTGGCGGCCCGGCGGCCAGCCCGGCTACTGGCTGGGCACCGACGACCAAGGCCGCGACGTGCTGTCGGCCATGATGTTCGGCGCCCGCATTTCACTGGCGGTGGCGGGCGCGTCGGTCATGCTGTCGGTGCTGGCCGGCGTGGCGCTGGGGGTGTTGTCGGGCTATGCGGGCGGCCGCCTTGACGCTTTCTTGATGCGCGTGTGCGATGCCGTGCTGTCGTTCCCGTCCATCCTCGTGGCCTTGCTCATTGACGGCGTGGGCCGTGCGCTGTGGCCGGATGCGCCCGATGCCTTGGCGTTTGCCGTGCTGGTGCTGGCCATCTCCATCACCGGCTGGGTGCCGTATGCCCG
>JANXMO010000448.1 GCA_025354615.1 Burkholderiales bacterium
GTTGGTGGTGGTGGAGATGGGGCCCAGGCCGAGGCTGGTCTTCGAGCGCTCTTGCGTCTGGGCGCTGGCGGTGCTGACCTGCACCAGCGGCTCGAAAATGGTTTGCAACGCGTCGGCCGGAATCGGCTCGCCCTGGTTGCTCACTTTCAACACGATGGCCTGCGCATCGCTCCGCGCGCTCAGCACCACCGGCGTTTGCCGGTCGCCGTGCTGCACGGCATTGTTCAGCAGATTGGCCAAGGCCTGCTGCAGCCGCGCGCAATCGGCCTGGGTGTGCAGGTCGCCTGATATCTCGCAGTTGAACTGCTGTTCCGGGTAACCGGCTCGAATGGCCTCGACGGCTTCCTCGCAGACAGGCCCGATGTCGCAGAACGTGTGCGCGATCGGTATGCCGGCGCCCAGGCGTGTGCGGGTGTACTCGAGCAGGTCAGTGATGAGGCGGTTCATTTCGCGCGAGGCGCGTTTGATCCGCGTGGTGGCCTGCTGCAGCATGCTGCCCGAGAGGCCGTCTCGTGTCAGCAGCATGGCCGACAGGTCGATACTGGACAGCGGGCCGCGGAGATCGTGCCCCAGAACGGCAAGAAACATGTCGCGCGAAGCCGCCACATCGCTCGAATACCGCCTCACCGATTCCGCCAACGCCTTGTCCATTCCCTCATTGAAGCGAATCACGTCGTCCACCGCGGCGGCGTCCAGGCCGCCGCCGCCAGCGCGGTGCCACAGCTCCATGACGCTGGCCCGCAGCGCGCGAAATTCAGCAAACAGCTGCACCAGGTCGAAACCGGCCAGATAGCGCAGCCCGCCATGCTCGGCGGCAGCGGTGCCAGCGGACTCCGGCAAGCTGGACAAGGCGTTGCAGTGCTTGGCACGCTCTTCATCGGTCCAGACAACGTCCATGTCAGCCGCCACCGCCAACAGAATTTCCCGGCTGTGGTCGCGCAACGCCAGCGTGGTCATGCCTTGGGTCGACGGCAGCGTTCTGGCGAAGGTTTCCCAGTTGGCAACAATGGCGTCGAGGCTGTCTTTGATGAAGGTGCTGAATTTCATGGCTGGATTTTGCCGGGTCAGGGCGCCACTCGACTTCTCCGCCGCTGCCACCGGCAACTGCAGGGTCTGCAAACAGATGGCTCAATGATGGCGTAAATGGCCAAGCCAAGCGTGTTTGCCGCGGCACAAGGTGTTACCGAAACGCTGCTTCGCCAGTCAACCCGGACCACAAGCTGACGTTGTAATGGGAACTCTTCGCCGCAGGCGCAAAGCCTGCCCCTCACGCCAACCTGGCTGCTTGAAGAAAAAATCCATGAAGCTTTTGAATCTGCCCTTGCGCTCGCTGGGCGTGTTGTCAGCCGCCGTGCTGGTGTCCGGTTGTACGGTTTATGAAGCGCCTGCCACGACGTCCCGCACGGTATTGCTTCAACCGGCCTCGCCGCCTGTGCGCTATGCGGAAGCGGCGCCCTCGGCCGAGGTCAGCGTTTACCTCGAGCCGCCGGTCTATCAGCCGCCGCCCGTCTTCATCGACTGGGCGCCGCCGCCGATGCGGCTGGAGCCCATCACGGCGCAGCCTTATGGCGACGCGGTGTGGGTCGGTGGCTACTGGGTCTGGCAGAACAACTGGGTCTGGGCAACCGGGCACTGGCGGCGCCCGCCACGGCCGAACTACGGCTGGGTGCCGCCGTATTACGAGCACCGCCACGGCGGCGTGGTGTTCGTCAACGGCCATTGGTGCGCACCGGGCGCGGTGTTCGTACCACCGCCGTTGAGCCTCAGCTTCAGCGTCAGCCGTCCGTTGCCCGGGGTGGTGCAGGGGCCACCGCCCATCGGGCCGCAAGGCGTTTTTGTGCCACCGCCGCCAGGGTCGCGACACGGGCTGATCGTGCCGGCACCGCTGGGCACACCGCCCGCCGTGGTGATCAACGCCGCGCCCGTCGTCAATATCGGCATGCGGATCGAACATGCGGCGGGTGCGAATGATGGCGAAAGAAGCGCCGAACGCCTCGGGTTCGGCGCGCCGAACCTGACCGTCGTCGCCCCTGGCAGCGCCACCGCCAGCGGCAGGCCGTTCGAGCGCAGGGTGGCGATGCCGGTGCGCTACGCGGAACCGGCGCCTGCTGTGATTCAAGCTGCGCCGGCCGTTGCGCCTGCCATGCCGCCCGGCGCAAGGCCGCCTGCTGACCCTGCCGGACGCGCCACTTCCGCCCCCGTATTCGAGCCTGTAACAGCGGCACCGGTGCCACGTCTGCCGGGCGAAGCCTGGCGGCGCCCGCCGCCGGCTGCCAATCCCGTCGCTTCGGCGCCGTCCGCCGGCTTCCCCTTTGTCCAGGTGCAGCCGCGTGCTGCTGGAACGGCAGCCAACCCCGCGGCGCCTGCCCCTGGCTTTGCCGGGCCGGGCCGCGCCCCGGTGCCGTTCGGGTCGCCGCCGATGACAACATCACCGCCGCCCGCCGCCGTGCTTCAGCGTCGCAACACCGCCGAGCCAGGCCATCCATTTGATGACCCGCGCCTGGTACGGCCACGGCCACGGCCCCTGGAACGGGAAGGGCAGCACCCGCGGATGACGCCGAGTGGTGCGGCGCCGCCACCATTCGAGCCAGCCAGCCCTGGTGGCCTGTCGCCACGTGACGGCTTGACGCGGCACGACCCAGCGGGCCGCACCGCGGGCGATGCGGCTGCGTCGAGAACCTTGTTGATTCGCGGACGTGAGCTGCGTGCTCCCGTACCCTCATCAGAGGTGGAAAAGGCACCGGGCGGTGACAGCGGCGTGCAGCGCTCAGAGCGGCGACGCGATCACGCGTTGCCGCCCGCCACCGCGGCGGCCAGCCGGCCTTGACGGTTGACGCCTTACAGCCAATTTGAGGACGGGCTGGCGCCGCGGGTTCATGGGCGGTTGTCCGGAGCAGATGACGCCACACGAACAGCCGGCGCCTGTGCGGTACCTTGCGCATCTGCAATCCCTTCCGCCAGCGCCGACTCGAGCGCCACGACAGCTTGCGCGGCCGCTGCCAGTTGATGCGGCCCGTCTGGCCTGAGCACCATGGCCATGATGTCGTCGATCGACTTGTTGCCTCGCCGCACTACTTCATGGTGTTTGAGAATGGCATTCAACCGCGGCGCGCCCGGCGACCGTGCCGCAACGTTGGTAATCTTGTCTGTCCCGTAGCCCAAGCGACTGAATGTAAGCGCGTTGACGGTCACGGTCCGCAGCACGTCGAACCCGTTTTGCTGGTCGACCATATGGAAAATTCCTTGCAGGTCATAGCCTTTCTCCTTCAGCCCAGCAGT
>JANXMO010000468.1 GCA_025354615.1 Burkholderiales bacterium
CAAACACGGCGGCGATAAGGCAAACACCCATCAGCGCGGCAAAGGACCATGCAAGCTTGCGGCTTGTTTCCAGATCGGTGAGGCGCGTTGCCTCCCAGTTAGGGCCTTTGATGAACATGCTCATGGGATCTCCCAATATCAGTAGGAATAAGTCTTTAAAGGCTGGGCAGCACCAGACCTAAGATTCGCAAAAAACGCTTGGTTGTCCGCGATACGCTTCAATTCGGCCGCCTGACGTGCGGCTTCTAGAGAAGCCATCGTTTGCATCATTTGGTTGTTGATGCTTGCGGCTTCGAGGATGTTGCGGTTCACCATGTCCAGCGATGCCTTGGCATCCGCAGTTGTGTCGACTCGACTGGCAAGTTGTGACAGTTGTGTGCTTCGAGCTTGAGTTGATGCCAAAATTTGCTGCGCCCGGCCGATGGTGTCGGCAGCGGCTTGGCCGGCAGTGGGATTTGCGGAGGTGCTGACGCCGAAAGAGGCCAGGATTTGATTCAAGTTGGATTGACTGGTGGCCAGCGCTGCTGGATTCAAAAGTAGCTGGGTAGAGTCCCGCATTTCGGGCGGTAGCGCAGCACGAATGGCCGGGTCATTCAAGATGGTGCCCAGTGAGCGAATACCGTCCAGCTTGGCTGTCATGGACTGCAGTTGTTCAAACTGCTGTTGCAGCTTGTTCACTTGGCTGATCATGTCTTGTGCCTGCTGAGACCAGGCGAGAACTTGTTGAATGCTGTTGGCCAGGTTAGCGGCGTCGATCACTGGAATGCCTGCGCGGGCCGGTAGTGCTGCAAACAGCAGCAATGCGCTCGCGGCGGCGCTCAAAAAGATTTTGCGGATGTCCATGTCGCTTTCTCCTGCTGTAGGCCTAGCCCGCGGACTTGCGGTTGGCCAGTTGTGAATAGCGGTTGTAGGCAAAACGTCCGGCCGTGCTTGCTGCGCGCCCGGCACCGTATCCGGCAATTCGACCGATATTGGCCGCGCCTGCTGCAGCTGTTCCTGCGACGGCCATGCTGGCGCGTGCAGCGCCGGAGATAGCAGGGGAGGCAGCGGCCATGGCCATGCCAGTAAACGTGCCGTTGGCTTGACCGGCTTGGTGTGATGCACCGGCGTTGCTATTGCTTCCGGCGCCACCACCTTGCGAAATACTGTTTGAGGTGGTGTTGCTGGCAGCGCCACCTCGTTGTTGGATGTCTCGCATGATGGCTCTCACTCCACCGACCATGTTGTTGCCCATGTTGAGTCCGCCGCCCAGAGCGGCTGCAAGATCGAATACCTTGTAATAGAGGTAGATGATTAGTATTGACATTGCCGCCTTTGCAGTAAAGAGAACCGCAAGCGACTTGATTTCGGAAGCTACAGTGATCTGATCTGTCGCGACAGGTACAGCGTTTTGAATACCGATCAAACCAAACAGACCAGCAACGAACATCACCATTAAGACAGTAAAAGCCATGGCAAGGATGGACGTCATCACGTTGCCGATATACGTTTCGAAGAAGCGTTGCAAAAATGGAAATGCGAGGCAAAGCAGAAAGAACGGGCCGATGGCCAACAGGAGAATGAATACAGAGTTGGCAACCAAATACATTGCTAGAGCGATAAGTCCAAAAACAGCGACCGCCGCTGACATCAGACCGTAAGCAAAAAACAGTAGCGCGAACAATGCAAGGGTCGCCACTAATCTGCCGAGCTCAGTCCATCCAACTTCGCTGAGCGTCGCTCCAAACCAGTCAAATAGTCGAGCCCAAAGTGCCATCATGGGATTGATGAGATTGGTTTCGAGGATGGTGGACATGGTGTTGCTGCCGACAAACCCATCCTTGACGCCGCCAAGAAGCTCTGCGAGCTCCGGCCATCCGTATAAGGCGAGAACGCCTATAAGAAATATCTTTCCTATCTTTGTGAAGATGTACGTAAAGCCGTCCTCGGATTTTCCGAATGCCACCTCATAAGCAATTAGCGTGATCCATATCGTGAAGCCCATGACGAAAGCGGGTCTGAATGTGCCGAGTAATCCAGCGCCAAATGTGTTTGCCACCGCTGCGAATCCACTGGTAACGGCTGATTCAGTGTTGGCAAGAAAGCCCATACCTATTCCTCAGTACTTGTATTCCTTGATAGGCTTTTTGGCACCTTCGTTGATACCTTTAAACCATTCTTTGTTTGACACCTCACGTGCTTTTTGATTTG
>JANXMO010000525.1 GCA_025354615.1 Burkholderiales bacterium
TGCTGGCGCTCGGCGCCTGTAAAACTGCCTTTTTCATGACCAAAAATTTCGCTCTCAATCAAATTGGGCGAAATCGCACCGCAGTTGACACCCAAGAATGGACGCTTGCGACGGCGGCTCAGGTCATGAACGGTTTGTGCCGCGACTTCCTTGCCAGTGCCGCTTTCGCCGGTGATGAAAACCGTGACGCCAGTCCCGGCCACGCGGGAAATCTGTTCGTAAATCCGCTGCATGGCGGGCGATCGACCCCATAAATGGCCGAAATGCCCGGTTTTTGCCAAGTTGGCGGTCAGGTCTTCCACCTCAGCCTTCAAAACAGCCGGCTTGGTGATACGGGACAGCACACCTTGCAACTGCTTCAAATTGATCGGCTTGACCAGATAGTCAGCAGCGCCAAGACGAAGCGCCTGTATGGATGTCTCCATGCTGGCATGGCCCGTGCACAGCACCACTTCGGAGTTGGCGACTAAATCAGGGTCAGCCAACAAATCCATGCCACTTCCATCCGGCAAGCGCAAGTCGAGCAACAAAATATCCGGCTGTTGCAGCGCAATTTGTCGCCGCGCGTCGCGCAGAGTGTGCGCAACCGACACCGTGAATTGCTCGCTCGCAATCAAATCCCTTAAAGACAGTGCTGAATCCGTGTCGTCGTCGACAACCAAGGCATGAGGCATGAAAATCTTTTAGAAGTAAAAAGGGGAAAACGAAATCCGTGTTTCACACGTCTTAGAGCAGCAAACGAGATTTTCATCACGTTTTGCTGATGGAAGCACCAGCGTTTGTAACACTTATCAGTAAAAAATACAGTGCAAGCTACAGATTTTGGGCAGCTGGATTACTTATTCCGGAGGCGACGTGGCCTGCAGGAACATGTAAAACCGCGTTCTCAATATGGCCGGTTTGGTCATCGAAGAAAAAATCCGGCTCGAATTCGCGCAGGAATTCGCCCTTTGGCAGGCCACCTAAAAACATGGCTTCATCCACTTCGATGTTCCAGTCCATCAAAGTGCGTATGGCCCGCTCATGCGCAGGCGCGCTGCGTGCTGTGACAAGCGCCGTACGCAAGCGCATACGACTGGAAGCGGCATGCTGCAAGCGCTGCAAGGCCTCGAGCAGCGGCTTGAATGGCCCAGCTGCCAGCGGGCTGGCCGCACGATCCCGTTCATGGGCTTGAAAGGCATCCAACCCGCCATGCTGGAATATTTTTTCCGCTTCATCGGAAAACAGCACCGCGTCGCCGTCAAACGCAATCCGTACTTCGCATGGGTGCGCAAGCGACGCCCGTTTGCTGTGGGGGTACACACGTGCGGCAGGCACGCCTGCGTCCAACGCCGAACGCACATCGGGTTCGTTGGTAGAGAGGAAAAGGTTGGCATTCAGTGGCTTGAGGTAACGCCACGGTGAGCGGCCGCGAGTGAATACACCGCGCTGAACAGGCAAGCCGTAATGCTGGGCCGAGCGGAAAACCCGCATGCCTGAAACCGGGTCGTTGCGTGACAAGATCACTACCTCGACACTGGGTGACTCCGCGTTGAACGCCAGCAGTTTGTTGACAAGCGAAAACGCCACGCCGGGCCTTGCGGCCTCATCAAGCCGCTCGGCTTGCAGGCGCATGTAGGCGCGGTCGTCACCCGCCTCGAAAACCAGGTTTTCGTCCTCGAAATCAAACAGCGCGCGCGAAGAAATAGCGACGACGAGCTGGCCTTCTAAAGTCACCGGCATGCCGGGATGATAAAGCGCTCCTCCCGAGCGCAAGCCGTTCGCAGAAGCTTATTGAACGAACCCGATGGGCGTGCGCTTGCCGTTGGCGTCCGGCAAGTCGGCGGGCAGCACCTGGCCGCGCTGCGCCAGGCGGGCATTGCCGAGCGCTGTCATCCACGCGCGGCGCATTTCACGGGGTGCCAGCTCACTCATGCGGTCCAGCACATCGGCATGCGCATATTCATCAAAACGCTGGCCCCAATCATGCGAAGCGCGGATCGACGCATAAAGCCGGGCAGCGATATGGCGAGCCGCAGCGCGGTCGGGCGCGGCGACTTCATAGACGTTCATGCGGTTCAGAATAGGGTCGGGAATGGCGCGCGCGTCATTCGCTGTTGCCACCCAGATCACTTGACTGGC